>JBAZYO010000002.1:300000-519632 GCA_041659285.1 Vicinamibacterales bacterium
CGTGCAGGGTCGATCTGCCACATCCGATACCGAGCCCGAAAGCGGCTCGAGGCGAACCGCCGTGAGGCCTCGGCGAGGTCGAAGTATCGAGGTTCTTCCATGCCGTCTGTTGTGCCCGCGCGATGCCGCAACACGCATTCGAGTTCTTCTGCCTGCGACAATCTGAGCGGCGTCGAGCATTCGTCGCGGAGGGCATAGCGATAGAGCGCCTTCGCGTTGCGAAAGCGACGCGGGACGACGAGCCGAATCGTCCAGTAGTGTGCGATCGACAGTACGCGCGAGTGACGGAACAAGAACATCCGAAACGGGGCGGGGACCTCTTGGGTGACGAGATAGAGAAACACGTGGCGGCCCCCGTAGTCCCGATCCAGACCGATCGGAAACTTGTCTGGGAAGTACCGAATCGTCTTCTGCGCGCCCTCGCCAAATGTGAGATGAGGTAGTTCACCCTCTACCCACTCTGGCCTCTCGATCAGCGAACTGAAGTACGCCACTTTGTCGCGCTCGGTGCCGAGCCAGGTGTGGCGCCGATCCGCCAGCACCGCGTCGAGAAGCATCAATCGTTCGACCATCCGGCCCAGTGTTGCCGGTCGTCGGTTGCGGTTGTTCACCTCGCCGATCGCGTCGTAGAGCGGCTTGAAGTGCACGTGAAACAGCCGGCCACGATGAAGCGCGCCAGGAGTGATCACGGTCACGCACTTCCGGTCGATGAGCCTGCGGATGAAGTCGTGCGTCTTCTGGCCATGTGCGATGCCCGCGAAGGCGCAGTACTGGCGCTCCAGGAATGCGCCGGAATAGACCATCACGGCCACGAGGAACCGCGCCTGGCGCTCGGTAAATCCGAACGCTTCGATTGCCTCGATTCGGGGGGCGGTGACGCTGTCGCGCATCTTGGTCATCACCACTCCCAATCGCGCGGACTGAATGGCCGGCCGCCTCGCCCCTTAGAGCCCACACAGGTGAATCCCGCCCGCGCACGCGAGGCCGCGTGCCCACCTCGGTAGTGTTCCGTCACCACCTCGACGTCTTCGTGCCGGTCGCGGCCGTCGAGCTCGTATTCGATGCGAAAGTCAGGGAAGTGGACCTGGTCGTCGAAGTACGGCAGTTCGTGTTGGCGAGCCCAATCGGCGATCTCGTGCTGTTCGCGATCCGGCCGCCCGTCGCTGTCCTTGCGACCCTTGTTATGTTGCTGGAGAAACTCTTGGTACTCGCGCTTGAGGTCGACTTCCAGGACGACCCGTTGGACCTGCGCTCCCTTCCCGCGAAGCCCTTCCTCGACCTCGAGGTAGGCGTGAAACAATTGCGAGTCATGTTGCAGTTCACGAGGGCGCGAGACTCCGGCATGAAACTCCTGGCGAGCGTCGTCATCGTTCTCGCGACGGTGTGAATCCAGGACGTCCCATCCCGCATCAGTCAGCACAAACGCCGTTTGATCCTGGCCCACTGAGACGGACCGGATCAGGCCGTCCTCACGGAGGTGTTCGAGGCTGTCATCCGCGTCGCGGAAGTGCTCAAAGTCGCCTTCGGCTACCACTCGAACCGCGCCGATCGTCGCGAGCATTCGGCTTTCGTCGCCGTTCAGTTGACACAACCGATCACGCGCGTCCTGAACCAGTTCGCGCTCCATTCCGCACGGCAGATCAACGCTTCGCACGAAAGGATCGCGCGGGTCGTGATCGTGAGCGCCGGCATCGCGATCGTTGCTGTCACGGTCGCGGACATGGTCACGGGATCGAGAACCGTAGATGCCCTCGTCGCGCTCGCGAGGGTCCGTACTGTCGCGGGGATCGAAGTCCATGGCACACCTCCGGTCGACAAATTCGGTGCAGCGGGAACCGATGGACGGTGTCGTCGATCAGAGAACGCTCGCGCGGGCGGGCGCCTGGGCAATGGCCCACGGCGGGAACGCGACCGGAGATCCCTTGCGGGGATCCTAGCTGGGCGGCGGTCTTGATGACGACCACCCACGCTATGGATTCCTTATAACGCGAGCGCCGCAGTCTAGCAAGCACAACCGTTTTGACGGCGGAGCATGCACAGAGACGCGCTGGGCGACGATCTCCACACTGGACATGATTGTGCCCGGCTGGGACCAGAGGCTAAGGCTTGCTGTGCATTTTCAGAATGTCGCCAACTGGATGCAGCTCCCGTTGAAAAATTGCCTCCAGAAAGCCAAACTTACCTGCAAAAAGCAGAGAACGTCCATTGGCCGAAAAGGCAGGATCCCATTCGTCGCCTTTCGTTCTGGTAAGCCGCGTGTCTTGTCCCGTCTCTAGGTCCAACACGAACAGGTCCCAATTACCGTCAACGCGAGCCGCGTAGACAATCCGCTGCCCATCAGGAGCGAACTGCGGGTCCCACTCGTCGAATGGAGTCGTCGTGAGCCGAGTCTCTGTACCGGTGTTTAGGTCATAGGAAAAGAGGTCGAACGCGTTGTCTTTCGAAATGTAGACAATCGAAGATTCGTCAGGAGCGAACACCGGTCTCCAGCTCTCACGCCGAGAGTCGGTGATTGCCTTCGTCGAACCAGTCAGTAAATCGAGGACCATGATCTGTGGATTCGTTAGGTTGCCCGAAGAATCAGTGCCCCAACCCGCATATGCCAGCTTCAGGTTTGACGGTGAAAATCGCGGAATGGCGCCAAACTCGGTCTGGCCGGCCGTAATCACCTTTCGCGATGATCCGTCGAGGCTCATGATCACGACTTTCGTTCGCTGTGATTCCGCCGCACCTTCGGTGAACACGATTCGCGAGTTATCGCTCGATAGCATCGGATGGGACTCATCAATACTGTTCGATGTCAGCCTCCTCGCTCCAGTAAAGTCCGGCGTCGAAACGAACAGCTCAGAGCTGCCGGCACGAACCGACTGGTACGCGACCAGATCGCCGTCTCCAGATGGCGAAGGATAGCGGTCGCCAGTGAACTCCCGGCTCATCAAGACGCTCGAAGGCGCTCCGTGCCGTTTCTGTATGAACTCGCCAATAGCACTGGCAACCACGGAGTGTCCTAGAGGGGTCAGATGCTCATCGAGGCGAAAGAAAAGGTCGCCGGGTGCACTCTTGAATGCGGGCAAGAGGTCGACAAATTCACAATCCAACTCCTTCGTCAGCGCGGCCATAAGCTCATTCGGCCGGCGCATGTCTAGAGATGTCGGGGCAATCTTGAAGCTGCTTGTCACTTCGTTGAAAGAATCGTCTGACACCTGCTCTTTGGTCGGCAAGAGTGCTACCAAAAGAGTGCCCCCCGCTTCGGTGACGGCGGATTTCAACAGCTTCAG
Source organism: Vicinamibacterales bacterium (assembly GCA_041659285.1). NCBI lineage: Bacteria > Pseudomonadati > Acidobacteriota > Vicinamibacteria > Vicinamibacterales > Vicinamibacterales bacterium. The sequence goes on from JBAZYO010000002.1 coordinate 303,279, forward strand.
ATATTTCCGAAAGGCCTCCAGATCGCGGGTGCGCGAAGGCGACGCGTCGTTATAGAAGATGTTGTAGTCACGGTTGCCTTGGACATCTGGATAAAAGGGTTCGGTCCAGCGGCCAAGGGGCAACTCCGCCGAATCGCCGTATCTCCAGTCGTGCAACAAGAATCTTGTGAATGCCGAGTGCTCCATTAGGCGATCTGTAAAACTCGCCATATTCGCTTCAACATTCATAAAGTCATTGAAGCTGCCCACTTGAAGAATCACGATGTCAGGGGAATGTTTACGGCCCTGGTCAACGAAGTAGTTGTATTCATGAGCGATCCCCATCCCACTGATGCCGGCGTTCAGGACGATCTTGTCGGGGAACCTCACGTTTAGCTTGGTGGAGTACAACTGCTCAAACTCCACCTGAGCGCCTTGGGTAAAGGAGTCGCCTAGGACCAGCCAGTCGACCTTGTCAACCCACAGTGAGGGCTCTTGTCCAACGCCGATCCTGAACCCCTGCCCGTTTGTGCGATATGCGACCGAGAACTCCGGGCTACTGAACACCTGGTTCAAGAGCGGCCTGTTGAAGTAGTAGCCCTGTCGAATGACATAAAGGTTTTCGATGACCTTCTCGGGAAAGCGGTAGATCAACAACACTTCCGCGTGGACTAGTATCGATGCTATTGCTAGAAGATTGAACACCACCGCCGTCGCGTACCTTCGCGATGTCCCAGCTGAGACTTGGACGACGGCGATTGCCGCGCCACAGATCGCCGCCACCAATGCGCCATTCGGGATCAGGAGATAAAGAACGAACGGATTGGCCACAAGCAAAGTGGCAAGCAACAGGACGACTCGCCTCTCAATCGGAGGCGTCGAACTCTGCCGGGTTGGCTTCTCCTGCATGCGAAGCTAAGAAGCGGTGGAGCGGAGTGATTCGGTTGTCACGGGTCGTACCTTACAAGCCTGCGGATGATTCAAGTTCCATGCAAAGAATCCCCCGCAGGACGGTCTGACTTCGCAGGGCTCGCATTCCGGCGGGAACTCGTTCTTCCAGTCCGAGATTGACTGCCGGCTGAAAGACCACAGGGATTCCGGCAAACTGCAGAGTGGATGATTGTAAATGGACACGTTCAACCCCGCCGTCGCCAGACGAGTCACAGCAGCTTCGAGTCCGACCCGATAGTCCTCCGGCGGTATCCACAGCTGGTCCAAGTTTGCTTTCGCGAAACCGGTGATCTCCAATCCCATGAAAGCCACATGCGACGCGAATGTCAGATTCCGATAGATGAACTCGGCAAGCTCTGGCAAGCGCGGGGCGGTATGGCGTTGAATGACCACCCTGATTTCGACGGGCACGTCAAATCGCGCCAGGTTCTGCAGGCCGATAATCGTCTCGTCAAACGCTCCCTTTGCCTGTACGACATAGTCATGCAAGGAATCGATGTCTGAATAGACCGGTATCCCGACCATAAGATCGGGGTGTTCGACAGCGGCCAGTTTGCGCGCGTAGGAGGAATACCAGAACCGGCGTCCATTAGACAGAATGTGCAGCGCCGTATTGGGCAACCGAGCCTTACAAGTGGCAATTATCTCCAGGAGGCCTTCACCCAATAGAGTGGGCTCGCCGCCTGTTATGCCGAGCTCTTTTGTCGCGGGATCCATTAGGCCAACGATGCGCGTCAGCTCCGCCACCTTAGCTCGATCGTCAGTTTCTCGAGGAGGCTGCGAGCACATGAGGCAAAGGCTATTGCAGCGATCGGTCGCGAACAGCGAATTCGAGACGGACTGGTTCCTGATTACCGTTCGGACGTAACCACGCCGATTGATATGAACAATGTCGCGGTCGTCGAGATGCGCGATGGAGACACCGTGCACGAGCGGCACAGACAGCGATCGCGGGCCGCCTTCTTCCGAAATAACCGCCAGGTAGCCGCTCAGGTCTTCGGTTCCAACCAAAGCTGCCATGACTCTAACTGCGTCAACACGCAGTTCCGCTGGGACCGGTGACAACGACACCCGGCCAATCAGGTCTTGGCCGAGACCCTCGGGGGTGCCGTTTACTCCTAGGGTAATCATTGGCGACTACATCGAGGCCCACGCCAAGAACAACTTGCGCGTGAACTCGTCACCGTTGCGCAACACATCGAAGAAATACTCAAAGAGGCCTGTCTGTCTGGCGCAGAACTCGCTCGTTGGCCGATGCCCAACGGTATCGCCCTGGGTCGCCCAATTCTGGACAGGGTCGGAACCACAGTAGGGCAAATAGGCGCACTCTGAACATCCTGGCATCGCCTCCAAGCAAGATGATTCGGCCCAACGCTGTAAGCGCGGCGAGCTCATCACATCCTCGTACCGATCTGACACCCCGCCCAAACGAAATGACTTATCTCCCATCTCAGCAAGCATGCGAGCCTCGTCAGAGGCGTAGACATCGCCGTCGTAGTTGTAGACAACGACGCCCGTCCCTAGTGCCGCCGGGTTCTGCAAATCGACGTATCCGACCGAAAATGGGGTGAGGATCTTGCGGAGAATAATCTGCGCGTAGGCTTCGATAAACGGCACGCCCCGACGGTTGAGTTCAATGATGTATTCCAGACCTTCTCGATAGAATGCCAGGAACGTCTGAGCGCCGTATGAGTGGTCCAGGCCCGTGCGCTTCGCGAACCCATAAGGACTAATCGGCCTCAGAAATATCGAGTCAAAAGACAGCGACACGTACTCGTCGATGATTTCTTTGACTCGTCCCAGAGACGCGGGAGTCGTCGTCATCAGTGCGGACACTTGGTCATGACCGAGCTCCGCGCGCGCGCGACTCAAGTTCGTCTTGAAGCGCTCGTAACTGTCTCGGCCAGGCCGCGGACGATTCGCGTTGTGAAGGTCCATGGGGCCATCGAGAGACGTCGACAAATGGATGCGATGTTCCCGACAAAACGCCAGGACGCGATCATCCAAAGCGGAGAGGTTGGTCGCGAGCACGAAATCAATGTGACGTGTCTCGAGCGCGGCCCTCGCCTCAACAGCGACCACGATGTGCTCAACGAGAGGCCAATTCAAAGTGGGCTCTCCGCCTTGGAATTCGACCTTCATTTCTGGGGCAGGCGAACTAAACACCCAGTCGATCGCCTTGTTAGCGGTGTCAACGGACATGTCGAATCGGTTGCGGTCTTGCGTCACCCTCGACACTTGACAATAAGGACAGGTGTGATCGCACCGAAGCGAAACGACGAAGATATGAAGGCGAGTGAAACCGGAAAGGAATTCTCGCTTTGTCCGCACTTTAGTGGCTAGGAGTTCCAACGGGACCCGTACATCGCCATCAGAAAGAAAGTGCTTCGCTTTCAGCGAATTGTAGGTGTCTCCCCTCTCGAGCTTGCGTGCTACTAGGCTCGAGAACTCGGCATTGTCAACAAACTCAAACTCCCCGACTTCATTAGTCAGTAGAACGCAGTCATCCTGTCTATGAAATCGAAACGGCAGCAGTCGGTAACTCGTAGCGCTCTCAAATAGTTCCAGCGGGCGGAAAAACGCAGGCTTCATAGGGCTTCGAGTTTTGCGGCGAGCAGTTCCGAGCAGAACTGGCGTAGCACATCATAGGCGCGGGGATCCGCCCCGCCAACCGTCAATGCTCCGTGTCGGTCGACTGACACTCCAGCGGCTTTGGCCGAACATGCGGAGAGCAGCTGAAACCCATATAGGGAGGGGTCCAATTGCACCACGACTTCCTGTTCACCGACGGAGTCGAGTGCCTCTATTGTCAGTTTCGTCATCGGCGGTTTCACGATCTGGGTCTAAGAGGTTTCCCTCCGAAAAGGCTTGAGCGACTACCAAGGTGCGGAGCGCGCCGAATTCCGCTTCAAGCACAGCACGCAGCTGTTGATCCGCCAACTCCTTTACAAACGCCGTCAGGTCATCAGAGACCCGCGCCTCGTCGGAACTAATCAAGAATGCGGCGAGCCGCCCTTCGCCATCGGAGTCGACGAACACGGCGAAGCGGCTCGACAGCTTATAGGCGGCGGCCAACACAGACCTAAGCGAGTAGACACTGGTCGCCAGGCTCAAACAACTCGTGCGACGGCCGATTGCCAGGGCGGGCATTCGATCCGGAAGCCGGGTTATTGCTTCTTCTTTAACACGGTCACTGCAATCGGCATCCTGCCGTCCGCTGACATCCGCCATGACAGTTCCACCTTGTCGCCCTTGACTATGGGCAGCTGTCCATTGCTTGCGCCCGAGAAGTCATCGAATCGGATTGACGCACCGGCCTCGGTCTCATACTTGGTGTCATCGCGATAACCGATTGTGCGAGACACGTTTTTTGATTGCTTGAATACAAACAGGCGCTTTTGCGCGTCGATCGATACCACTTCGCCGGTTACCGTATTCGTTGGCACGGCCACTGCAGCCAACGATGTCGAGGGCGTCACAGGCGGTGGAGGCGGCACGGCGCGCACTGGAGGAGCGACGGGAACAGGCGCCGGCGCCGCAACGGCTCCGCCACCACCACCACTACCGGAGTAGTGGGACCTATGTGAGCTATGCGATCTATGCGAGCGATGCTGCGCTACGAAACTCGCTGCAGTGCCTGGTAGTTTCAGAATCAACTTAGCAATTTTCCTAGAGCGATCGACAATCGAGGGGGCAATAGTGCTGTCGACCACGCTAGCCGTCGCTGCTGCTTGAGGAGTAGCGCTCAGACCGGCCGACGCGATCAGGCCGCTCACCGCAATTCTCTTGAGGGCGCTGATAAGGCTGAATGGGCGAGAGGTCAGTTGACGAAAGTACTTTGGCATGTGATGTCGCTTCCGGTCACTAGTGGTCACGTTTCCAAACAGACGTTCGCGGCAGCGCCGTTCCTTCCAGCACTGAGTACTCATCACGAAGCCCATCGGCGGGGCCGACGGAGAAGCTCTTGGCGTTAGTGCCGACCTCTAAGACGATTGGCCCCTGAGCGACGATGTCCGACCCATACTGCGGTATCGCGCCCCGCCCGACGGATGTCCAATAGGTTCTAGCCCCGAATGTATGTAGCCGAGCGAGGCACTCCTCGGTCGGATGGCCATAGCCATTACCGACCCCGGCGGAAATGATGGCAATACGCGGCGTTACGGCCTGAAGCCAGGCAGGATTGGTGCTGTAGCGTGAGCAGTGGTGATGCACTTTGTAAACCTCAACAGGCCCGACGTGCGGACCCACCGACGTCTCGATGTCTGCATACCCGCTCTGCGAATACCCACTCAGGTCGCCGCCGATGACGGCTTCGAAATCGCCGAACTTGATGAGGGCAAGAAGGCTCAGATCGTTCTCATTGCGAGTGCTGACTCCGTTGCCGTTTGCGGCAACGAACGTCACGCGAACGGGATTGGGAGAAGACGCGTCGAGTGTGAGCGCGTCGCTCACAATCGCGGTGCGGCGCTTCACACCTACTGCCTGAACATACCGGTTGAACACGCCACTTCTGTAGTCGCCTCCACGATCAAAAGAAGAGTGGACGAGAGGGAACTCGCCAAGAACTTCCGCAGTGCAGCCGATATGATCGGCATGATAGTGGCTGACAACTTGATAGTCGATCGACGTGATTCCTAGCTTCCGCAGGTACTGCAACGGCCGCGCGCACAACCCAAGGGCACCATTGTCGAAGAGGACCGTTTCCCCTTGCGGGGAGATCAATAGAGCCGCGTCACCCTGACCGACATCCATAAAATGGAGCGTGAGTTTGCTGTTCGGCCTAGGTGCCGTCGCAGGGGACAGGGCAACCGACAACACAAGCGCTATGAGCGAGGCGGCCACTGTCGGCATGTCTTGGCAAGGTCAGCAATCGCCTACCGAACACGACAGGTAGCTCGTCGCGGACCGATCTCAGCAGTAATGGACGGCCAAGACTAGCAAATTTCTCGATTCCGTAGCAGTTTTTGATCGCTTCGCGCCTGCCAAGGAGGCTATTTCGGCCCTTCTAAAGGCCCATGTTCGTCGCCGCCGTGCCATTAGACCTGCGAAAACACTGGCTCAGCGCGGCGCGACCACTCGCACAGGCCCCACTCCATCGCGCAATTCCAGTGAGTATTTGAGAGCCCTCGGAGCTTCTGGCCACCTAAATTCCAAGGAGTAGCGGCCGGGCGGCGCAGAAAGCGTCGTCGGCGTCTGTCCAAATTCAGAGCCGTCAATGAGAACCGACGCTCCCTCTGGTATAGCGATCAATTCAACAGAGACCAGCGACGGAATGGCGACCTCGGTCGTTTCAGACAGGCGCACTCTAAACTCGCGTGGGGGGACGTGGGTACCCTGCCACGAAAATGTAAGGCGATGCGAGCCTATCGGCAGAGACCAATCGAAAGACTGACCGCGCTCGAAGTCCTTTCCATCAAGCGATACAAGCAGTTCCTGAGGCAGCCGTAGGGCGACCACGCCTGTCAGGCGAACATCATCCCGACGCGCGGGATTCGCAACCTCCGGTCGACTGATACCTAGCACGATGTTCTTGTCCAAGAGAGCGCTCGGAACGAATTTGAACGCTCCACTTCCTTCAGCGCCTGAGACGAGAATCACCTCGTGCGGGCTGTTGGTTTCTTCTCCAGTAAACATCTTCCTGACTGGCGCTGTTCCGAGAAGCTGCTTGTCCAGATAGATCTGTCCTCCCGGTGGATCCGACTGAAATGACACGGTGATTGGCGCGACTGCTGCCGCCGGCGTTGCCGGTTTCGGGATGGGGACCGGATCCGCTTGACTGGCGACAGATGCGCGACTGGGGGAGGGGGCGGGCTCGGTGGAACGAGGAATTAGGTATGCAAAGACCAACAGAGCGACAGCGATCGATGCAAACAGAGTCGGCTTTGACACCGGCGCGGACAAGGCAGCTGCCATCGCAGACGCCGCGCGCGCCTGGTCATTGGCAGCTTCGAGCTTCTTCCGTTCGGTGTCAGCTGTACGCGCGACGCTGGCCGCGACAAGTGTCAGTTCAAGCACGCCCTTTTCGAGGGCGCTCTCGATTGCGCTCCGTCGGCGCGCCTGTGCTTGGGAAAGAGCGACCCGCTCAGACGGGTCGACCGCCTTGGTTGCGTCGAATCTGAACCGCTGCTCCACAGAAACGCGCCACGCAACCACTGCCGACGTTCGCGTCGGGCCAAACCCGTCAACGGCGCTAACACGCTCGGCCGTCGCATCCAGGGCGGTTTCGATTCCGAACGAACGAAGAACACTGATTCGCCCCGCACCCACACCGCTTATTTTGGCGTCTTCAATAAAGTGCATTCTGAGAAAAGCCTTGAGCTGCGTCTCGCGCTTCCTCTTTTCGAGATCGGCTTCCTCGTTTCGAAAGGCCTGAGGCAATCCCAAGTAAATTGACCGCTGCTTCAGCAGTTCGCTCTTCTTGTTGCGAAAAGAAGCAATCGGACCGCTGACCTTAGCGCGCCACTGTTTATCGAGGAGCTCGTACGCAGCTTTTGCACTTTCCGCATCCTTCTTGCTCGATCTCTGTAACCGAGCGTAAGGAGACAGAGTGCGTATCGCAACCCAGACGCCGCCAAATAGAAACACATACGATCCCGATTGAAGCCCAAATGCCGGACCGAATAGCGCGGCAATGGCCAGTGTGCCGGCCACGGAGGTGAGAGTCGCTGACACCTGCGCAGCCACGGGCGCCACCGGTGACGAGACCGTTGCAGGAGACAGCGTCGGCACAAAATCGCTAGGTTCGGCAATTAGATCCAGTTGCTTTGCCCAAACTGCGACGTCAAACCTGCTCTGCAGTCTGTGCCCGGCCGTAATTGAAATGAACAGGTCTGGGCCGCCAGACTTGTCAATCTCGCACCAGGGGCATCGTTGGCTGTCACCTGGCGCCGCGTAGAACTTGTGTCCAGCGAACTGCGAACATCGGGTCAGCTTTGTTTTCAGATCGTCAAGGGCCGCTACCCAATCGGCCGGACCGGGACGACTAGGTTGCCCGATCGGAGCACGGAAGGAGCGCTCAAACAAATCGGCAATCTTAGGAGTTACATGGGTGAGGCGAATCGCGTGCGGCGGCGGAGTCATCTGCACCTTGGCCCCGGCAGCGCCATATGCAAACCGTCCTTGCTGAATCGCAGTTTCGATTGGCATGTCACCCGTTCCGTGGTACCGCCCGGCAAACGGATGCCTGCCCATAAATAACAGATGAAAGATTATGGTGGCCAGTCCAAAGGAATCGTGCGCCGGGACTCTCTCAAGGTCTCTAAACGGCCTACCTTGAAGCTCGGGAGCGGTAAAGTGCGGAACGCCTACATTGCATCTGTATAGGAGGCTGCCGTCTCGAATCTGAAACGAATCGCAATCGATTAGCTTGATGGTTCCGTCTTTTGCGACCAGGATGCCACCTTGATTGACGTCGCCGACCAAGTGACCGGCAGCGTGAATCGTTTCGAACGCAGCAGCGCAGTTGCGAGCGACATGGATCAGGAATGACCAGTCGGCAGACGGAAACTCGAACTTTCGGTGGGCGGGGCTATAGAGGTGATGGATCTCCCTGTGGTCCTGAATTCTGGGAATTAGCACGCCCCAAGTCTCACGGCCAGCACGATCGACGATCCGGCCTTCTGGCCACGCGGTGAACTTGGTCAGGTTGGGTGTTCGAAGCCGGACCATCGCCGACAGCTTGTGTGCCTTCTGCTGATCCGTCGCAGTGTGATAGATCTTCGCGACCAACGAAGAGCCCGGGAGTTCGAAGACGGCTCCCTCGCCCCCCCTGCCGAGCTCCCCTCCGAGCTTGATAGGCTTACCGCTGTCGTCAACAAACGCACGCGCCATATTCAACGGTCAGATCTTGGAGGCCAAGATCAGTGACTTGTCGTCGTCAGTTCTCTTGGCGAGCGCTTCTGACAGCAAAAACCCTCGGAGAGGATCGGCAAGCGCCTGCCAATCTTCATCGGCCCTCAACCGAGCAAACATTGGGGCAAAGAAAGGCTCGTGCGGTTTCTTCTCGTCGTATCTGAGTGCAACCGATTGAAGCCCATCGGTAAACACCGCGATATCGCGGACAGATATCGAGCGTCGCTCGAACTGCAGCCGCTCCGTCGCATCTGGCGTTGTAATGAAGAAAGTGGTGTTAACGTACTCGCCTTGGTCGGGCCAAAATACAACTTCGCAAGGACCATCCTCGGATACGGTGACGATCGCTCCATCGCCGATCTGAAAGAATGTGGCCCCGTCACTGCTCACAATGGCGGCAACAATCGTGCAGGCCAACTCCCGCAGATCCACGCCGAGCGCCCTCGCCTGGACTTCCAGTTTTTCCCTTATTCGAGTAACCCACATTGATACCGTGGACCGGTCGATGCGCTCAAGGCGGCCGCCGTCGCGGGTGTACAGGGACAGTTCATCCGCAAGAGTTAAGCACGCGATAGCGGATCCGAGCTCCGAGAATGCCGCACTGCCAGCTCCGTCGGAGCATGTCAGCAGAATACTCCCATCAGCAAGCTCAGTAACCTGCGTATGATCCTGACAAGGAGTATTGCTACTCGCGTGCGAACTTCCGACGACCGAGGCAGAGATGTGGCGCCACATCGATCACACTGCCGCCCAACCGCCGGGCGCCGCGGGATTGGTCAGTGGAACCTCGTCGCCCGGGGTTGACTTGGACACGGACTGCTGGGAATTAGAAAGCCATTGGAACAAGTCGCGAAAGCGCAGCCCGTCGAGCCTAAGAGGCTCGCGCGACGCGATTTGAGTCAACACGTCCATTCGAGCTTCCTGAACGCCGACAGCAAAAAACGAAAAGGACTTCTTGCTCTCGCCTTCGCGGACTCGCTGTGCCGCCGTTTGCCATTCGTCAGTCGGCCCGCCATCAGTGATCAGGAATATCCACGGGCGGTAGAAGGCGATTCCGTTGGTCTTGTACAACTGTTTCCGCGCTGCCAACAGATCCAAAGCTTGATTAATCGCCGCCCCCATCGGCGTATCACCGCGGGCGGTCAAGGTAGGAGCAACAAATGAGCTGGCCGTGCAGAAGTCGTTAGCCAGTTCTACGGCACCGCCGAAGGTTAGAACTGCAACTTCGACTCGTTTAGCAGCGAGCGAATCCGCAGCAAGCTCGTCCCGGTATACCTGCAGCCCGGCGTTCAGCTCTGCGATGCGTGCGCCACCCATCGAGCCCGAAACATCCAATATGAGTACGGACGGGCATCGGGGTTCCGGGTTCTCTGCAAAGTCATCCGTACCGAATGGAATCTGATCCGTCATAAATGCGCTCCTGATTCAGCTTTCCTGCACGGGAGGGTCTTGCACTGCTTCGAAAGAACCCAAGGCCCGACCGATAACTACCGAGAACACCAACTTTTTGTCGTCGAGACTTACTTCCGGCAGGAGCACTTCATCGATGTGCATCAGGAGTTCAGAGATGTCGCTCTCTTCGAGTAACCCTTGAAAGGCAATCAACGTCGCCTGTACCGTTCCGTTGTCCAGATAGTGGATGTCGAGCGCTGCGATGTCGCTCTCGTCGCGTCGAATCATGAAGCGTTCGGAAGACGAAGTTCGCAGAAGGCGTAAGTATGAAGTTGTCATAGTCAATTGAACACTGCCCAAGTTAGGAGCCCTATACCAGTGGCAATTAGAACTAAGCATCCAGAGGCGCCAGTCTTGATATAGCGAAGACCAGTTCCAGGCACCGAAACAGATGTGTATTTCCTTCCGGAGGAACGAATTCCCGTGCGAAAACCCTTTCCACCAACCGAATAACCAACGCCAGATCTACTAATGTTGAGGCGAAATGGTCCTGCGGAAATCGATTTGCGGTAGCTCCAGCCCATAGTCGTCCGTGACCTTTCTCAACCAGGTCTCGAAGTCGAGAGGTTCAGGTAGTCAGCTTGCGAGTTAGGTCTCGGGGAGGCACCTTCCCATAGGTCACGCCATACGGCTGGATTCACTTCATCTTCCAAGATGACTGTCCCGTCAACGAGACGAATGCACGACACATCGTGAAGCTGAAGTCCGACGTAGCCTGGACGACACTTACGTAAGCGTTCGCGTAACGCGCTCAAGCCAGACAGAAACCCGTTCTCGGCCGTGTGACGATACACGTGTTGCGAGCAAGTCGCTTTGAAAACGCAACGCCGCGCTGAAATCAATGGCCGCCATCGCCAATACAACCGAATGCTCGCGAGCAATGCCCACGTCACTTGCGAAACACAGCCATCGCTATCGAGGTGTTGGCACCTGGCGTTGCACCAAAGCCAAAGCATCCACTCGTCCCTGCTACGTAAGTGTCCACGTGCTCGAGACGCAAATAATCCCAGCCGCCGCTCGCCTGCTCTCGGATCAGATTCTCCAGTTGCGATGCCGCAGCGCCAGAATTGTCTGTGTTACCAATGCTGGCCTTGAATGGAACGACTTTGTATTCCACTTAACCCCCTTGGCGGAAACGAGATGAGGCGCGCATGATACCAGCTCAGCGGTTCAAAGCCCACAAGAGTCCAGACGACCCAAAAAGGACCAAGAAGACAAAAAGAGGCCCAAAACCTAATGGACGCAGTCTCGCCAGACCGAACAAGTTGGCGAGCGGCTTGTTAACTGAGTCACTTCACTCTTCTTTAGGGGCTCTTACGAGCGGAGCACCGTTAGTGCTAGGCTCACGCGAAATCTGGGAAACACTGCCAGTGTGGGGGGGGGATGATGCGCAGCGGAACAATTTTGTTGCTTAGCGTTCTGATGGCTGCAGCTTGTCGGACGAGCGATTCCGAACCGAGCGTGATCCAGACAGCGGCCGTGCAGGAAAATAAGGATGCCGCGGGGCGACGCCGCGCGCTACTGGAGGCGGCCGACCAGATGATTGAATTGGATCGCGAGACCCCCGCTGATCGACTTCCCCCCCTCAAACGTGGTCGCGCACGTCGGTTAAGAACTCCTCTCCCAGATGTCAGCGCCTTGAGAGCCGCTTTCGGCCGTCCGGACTCAGTGCGATCTGTTCAAGACGGATCGAGCCGTCAGACCATGGAGTGGACAAACCCGACGGGCAGGGGGTTCTTGTTGTTTGCGCAACTAGGCGCGGACGGGCTCTTGGAAGGTCTGACGATCTATGAAGACATGCGACGTTGGGAGAGCGTTTTCAAAACCGGCGACCTATGGTTCACGTCAGATCCTGTGCCTTAACGCCTTGCTTCATTAGGCGCTGCGCCGCCATCTTAAATCGCACCCTAGAAGGAGGGTCCATGGCCAAGTGTGTGTGCGGAAGTTCTAATCACGAGTCTGTCGCATGCCCGCAATGCGGCGGAAAGGGAAGAAAGGGTGGTGGTGTGTTTACCTCCAGCTATGTTTGTTCTCATTGCAAAGGCACGGGACGCCGTTGCCCCAAAGGAAAATGACCTCGCCGACGCTGGACGCGAGGATACGTTGGCAATTGGAGCTTCGCCGCGCTCGGCGATCGAGGCGGGATTGCAGCGTGCGCTCGACCTTACAGTTCGCCTTGCAGACGCCCGACAGCCCGCATTCGAATCAACATGGCACAGCGGGCCTATTGTGTGAGACTTTCCGCGGCGTGAGCCTTCCTGGGATCTGGCCAAGAATAGACAGCCGCTACGTTGAACGCCTCTACTCTGAATTGAGAGGCAATCCAGTTATGGAGACACAACCGATCGCGATTCGTTCGGTGCAGGCATGTGCTCAACACTTGGCAAGTTCGCTTTGGCAGGAGCGGTGATTGAGTCTGTTTGAGAGGCAGGTTGCCGGCGTTGTGATTTTGCCGCCGAGGGAGGAACAGCTTTCGCCCAGGCAACTCGACCGAGGCGGGCGGAACGTGCCAAGAACGAGCCTCCGTTTGCGCAATGACCAAGGGACTATCTTGGGTGTTACGTTCAGTGGCGAGATGATTGGCCAGGTTTCACAGGGAGACTATCTTGTTTGCCACGGTTATAGCCGTCGGAACCACGGGTTCGTGGCGACGCGGATCTGGCTCAGAGGCGCGTTGGACGAACGCGGAGAACTCTACGGAGTAGACGAACCTGTGCTGATTGCCGATAAGAAGGTCTGCGCGATCGCATCGACCGTCTTTGGTCCAACCTCGACTGAGGTCGCGGATCTTCGCCGGTTCAGGACCGGCGTTTTGGCGCGTTCGAGGATCGGCAGAGGATTAATTACTTGTTACGGCTGGGTGGGACCCTGGCTTGCGGTTCGGGTGCTCGACCGTAGCGCGCGGTTGCGTGGCGTTGTCCGGACTTTGCTCCGTTTAGTCCTTCGTCATCTACCCAAGCACAATTAGCCTCATGTCATTCCTGAAGGGACGTAGCCAACGTGACGTCGCCTCACATCCGTTGCCCAAATCGTCGACACACGATCCAGGCGCAACTGGCGAGGCTCATGACTTCAACGTCATTCTTGGGCATCTGCGTCGATCAACGCTAGACGAGTCAGTTGATCCTTCGGCGCTGACGACCGTCATCGGCCCGCCTGTGAGTTTCCTGCGCGTGATCAGAGTTCCAAGACGAGTTGATGATCACGGGCGCTCAATCCCTGCGGACACAAGTCGGCAACGCCTTTTGTTGACCGCCCTTCACGGGCTGACGTTGCCAATTGTGTTGCGAGTCGAATCACGAGCCGGAGAGCTTCACATCGGGATTGGCGTCTCCCCACTTGCGCCCCCCGGAGTGCTCGAGCGACTCATGACGGGTCAGTTCCCCGGTAGTCAGTTCGCACCGATGGACCTCCCAGCGCTCCCAACTAGCGCGTCTGCGGCACTGTTGGTTGGGACTCTCCAGTCGCTAACGCAGACCACACTCCACGAATCGCCGGATATCGGTTTATTGGCGACCGCGTTGCGTGGGCGAGACTGGGGACTGACAGTAACGCTGGCTCCCATCTCCCGGCTCGAAACAGTGCGTCGGGTAATGACCATGACATCGCAGTCGCGCGAATGGTCAGTTCATGTTCGTGAGGGACTCGACGCGTCAGTTCAAGCAGGCCAGACGGTCACCAAAGCGACTCGTCGTGAGCGAGTGGACAGGCAGGCGCAGCTGGCCGTCGAGTGGCTGGAGATCGTCCTAGCCCGCACGACAACTGGTGAGAGTGAAGGCCTATGGGAGTGGAGTGGCGTCCTTTGGGCGCCAGACGAGGACACCCTCAACGTGACCGCGGCGTTGTCGCAAGGACTCCTGGGCGGTCCCGGAGGACTTCCTGAACCGCTGAGAGCGTTACAGCTCCCAAGAACCCTCGATCTGCAATCGGCGGCTGAAGGACGGACGAGGTTCATGCTTGGTGACCAGGCGCTGGTCACGCCACTACCGTCCAGCAACCTTGCCACGCTTTTCAGATTCCCTTGCGAGTCGATCCCGGGCTTCTCTGCAGTGCCGTCCGCAGGGTTCGCAACGGCAACGACAACCGCCATTCGCAATCCTGAACGTTCCTGTACGCTCGGACAGGTTCTGGACCGCGGCACTCGGACTGATCACAACTTGGTCATTGCACTTGATGAACTTGCCTCGCACACATTAGTAGCTGGGATGACCGGGGCGGGAAAGACCAACACTTGCATGGCGCTCCTCCGGGAGTGCGTACGAAACCGGATACCTTTCTTGGTAATCGAGCCTGCCAAGATGGAGTACCGCACTCTCTTGCGCGATAAGGAACTCGGGAGCGCGCTGCAAATATTCACGCTGGGTGATGAAGTCACTTCGCCTTTCAGACTGAACCCGTTCATTTGCCCAGATGGCTACTCCGTCTCGACACACCTTGACTCGCTCAAGTCGGTATTCACGAGTAGCTTCTCGATGTACGGACCGATGCCGCACATCCTCGAAGAAGCGATCCTCAGAGTGTATGAAAAACGGGGTTGGGATCTCGCGAGAAACACGAACCGGAACGAGAGGATCGTCGCGCGCCATCTGCTCTTTCCGACCCTAGGAGAGTTACTCGACGAAATCGATCCTGTTGTCGCCGCCATCGGCTACGCGCAGGAACTTACCATGGACATCCGTGGCGCTCTCAAGACACGAATCAGGAGTCTTTTGGCCGGCGCCAAGGGCTTGATGCTCGGGGGCATTCGGTCGACGCCGCTTGAGTTATTGGTCAGTCATCCCACTGTGCTCGAACTCGGCGCCCTCGGTGACGATCAGGAAAAATCTCTACTTATGGGACTCCTCTTGATCGGCATCTATGAGCATAGGCAGGTGCATGGTTCAGTGGGTGGTCGATTGGCACATGTCACACTGATCGAAGAAGCACACCGAATACTTAAGAATGTGAACACGACAGCCACGAACCCCGAGGTGGGCAATGTCACGGGGAAGGCTGTCGACACGTTCAACAACATCCTCTCGGAAATCAGGGGATATGGAGAAGGACTCATTATCGCCGAGCAGATTCCGGCCAAGCTCTCACCGGATGCGATCAAGAACACCGGGCTGAAGCTGGTCCATCGCCTGCAGGCCGCCGACGATCGAACAGTGGTAGGAGACACGATGGTGCTCTCTGCGTTCCAGAAACAGGAGCTCGCGCGCCTGCCCGCTCTGACAGCGGTAGCATTTGGCGCAGGCCTGGCGGAAGCTGTTGTTATCGAAGTAGCCGAGAGCAAACCAGAATTCATCAACGGCTTCGCACCTGTGTCCAACAACGAGGTTGCGATGGCGGCACGAAGCTTTCAATCTGAGCATCGTGACGCGCTGGAGCGCTTCCCAGCTTGCATCTCGTGCCCAACCAAGTGCGACCGAACGCAGGAAGTTGCGGACATTCTCGACGACCCCGTTTCAATTCGATACCGCGCATTTAGCAGGCTACTTCTGGCCTGGACGCTTGGAGCTCGACCTGATGAGGAGGCAGTTACGAGTCTTCCGGGACGCCCTGAGGGCGGGGATGCCTACTGCATTGGCGCTCATTTGGTGCATCGTTACTTTCGTGAAAGAGCGCACTTTTATCGACTCACGCCAATTGAGCGCGCGGCGATTGAGCGTGACCTTGCTCTTGCCGCCATCGGCGGTAATTGGAAGAGTCTGACAGCAGAGGCGTTCCGTCACGTTTGGTTGACCTACCTTGAACGGAAAGCCGCCGATCAACAAAACAGTTGCACAGACTGTCGTCATCCGTTCTGTTACGGCTACGAAATGGACGGCTCGCTGGCAGATCTCGCACGACTGGATCGGTTTAGCAAGATCGAGACTGACGCCGAATGTCGGGCGTTTCTGGCGACCCTGGCGGCCGAATCTATTGGCGCTCGAGTGACCAGCCTCCAAGAGCGGCTAGGCTACTGTTTCTTCATCCGGCGTTATTCCGAGCTCGGAGGAACACACGTGGATGGAAACTACAACCGGCTAATGGAGGCCAGGCCATGAGCAACGACGCCCGACGCGACTCGGAGCACAAGAACGAACGAGGCGATCCCGGCAGACGACGCGAAGAAATCGACCAGCGCACCCGAGAGAGCGCAGACAAGCTTGTTGCCAAAGAACCGCAAACAGCTTCCGAAGCGAAACCGAGAAAAGGCCCAGAGTCTCTGCCCAGGTTGTCCAGCTCAGAGCACTTTCAGCGCCTCGACAGAATCTCGGAGAGGAGTTCAATGCGGCAGCGACCAGAATTCGATCCAGCTCGTGAGCAACAACTCGAAGATATTGAGATTCGGACAAGTCCCGTCGCTTTCTTAAGGCGCCAGGATCATGCAGGACTCGATAAAGGCACCATCCGGCTTGTCGAGCACTCGCTTGGCGCGCACGGCATTGAAGGACCTGATGATCTCCGCGCCACCGGCGTGGATGATACGTGGGGCATATGGAACTCGAAGGCCAAATCGAAGGATCAATGACGGAGAGCCTAGTCGGTCCGATTCTTGCGCTGCTAATCGCAGCTTGGGGATTCTCCATCATGCTGCGGCCCTTCGTCGGAGGCGGTGGCAGGCGTGACGCAAGCGGGTACCCCTACCAGCGTCGAAGCTCCGGCTTCTTCGGTCGGTTCTTTCTCGCGTTTGTCTTCAGCGTAGCCTTGCCGGTCGTTTGGTGGACGGTCGCGCTGGTTGGTCGAATGTACCAACGCACATTCGTAGTGTTCACGGAATTCCTCACTGGCGTTCACGACTGGAACACTTACCGCACATCATCGCTAAAGTATGCCGGCGCTACCTTTGCCTTTCTGGGATTCAACGGACTATTGTTTTTGGTACTGAGCTTGGTTGCTTCGAGCCTCGCTGGAGGGAACGTGTCGGCAGCGCAGTTGGTCGTGGTCTTGGCAAGTAGCGCCGGGTGTGGTCTCGTGGCGCGCACGGCAATGCGACGGATGCCCTAGGATTGAAACGGTTTGAATTCGGTGCACTAGCTCGTCTCGTAACTCGTATGCCGCTTTGGACTCGGCGAAGCCTTCGCACAGCCGTGGCCGTCCTGGTCCTCCCGGCTGCGATGCTAATAGGCGTTCTGTTGACTAGTTACAGGCTTGAGTTTATGGCCGTTGCAAGCTGGCTCTAGGCGACCGTCGAACCTGTTCCCAAGGGAGAAAGGTAATGATCGAGGCTTCTCCTTTCTGGTCGATACCACACACAATCCTTCGGAACCGGCCTTCGGAACCGGCCTTCCGAATCGCTGCTACTGCCGACACCCCTCGCGAGACTGTTGCGGTTGTCAGCGCCGATTGCTCTGTAACCCTCTTGCGAGATCGCGAACTTGAAGTTCCACGGCTCGAGCTTGGCTGCGTTCCTGCAAGCCAGAAACGGTTGCACTTGTGCGGCTCGCGATCCTCAACGTGACACCTCGGTTCAGCATCTCAGACTCCAAGTCTGCCACTGAGTAGCGAGCCGTGAGGCGGATGATACGTTGATTTCTTGAGCCTCGCCATCGGAGCTCTGGGTTCGCAAGTTCACTCAGGAACGGACCGTCGACGAGGATATCCGACACGTCCAATAGCCGACGCGCCGCTTCATTCTCCGGCTGGTAGAACCATCGCATCGGATTACCACTGTAAAGCATCACCGAAAGCCCGAGTTCTCGAACGTAAGAGAGAAGAGGCTCCAGCGCCTTCGCCTGGTCCGTGGGCTCTCCACCAAGCACGGTGACGCCTTCAACGTCGCCCCAAGTCCCCACGGCGACCTGCCCGGCGATGACGGAAAGCTCCCGCATCTCCATGAGGGCGCCACCTTTCGCATTGAGGAAATGAGGGTTTAGGCATGTAGTGGTGCAGGGGCGTTGACAACCCTGCAGGAAGAGAAGCCAGCGAAGGCCGGGACCGCTGTCCTTCGAGAGAAGCGGCACGCTAAAGATGCTCGGCACTCGCAAGGGCGTTGTCACAGCGGGCACACAAGAAGAGCTTTGCTGTGGTTTCCGGAATCGGAGGAATCAGCCGCAATGCGACGGGCCATCATTCTAGGGCCTCCCGCACGAGCGCGGTCACGTCAAAATATGCTGGCGCATTGCCCACTGTTACACCTGAACGCGCTAGGGCGCTCAACACTGCTGCGATCGGTCCTTCGTCTGATTGCAGTTTCTTTGCGAGCAAATCAGGAGTCCTTTCCGCGAGGCCAAGTCGTCGAATCTCACCGAGAAGCGGCTCACAGTGACAGAAGGTCACGCCAGACAGCTGATCTTCGATGACCCGACACAGCTTCCATCTCACGAACTCCGTGACCTGCTCATCGTTGAGTTCCAGGATCTCGTACGCGCGGAACCGGCGCATGATCGCTCCCCTATCGGTCTCACTGACGCTAGCGGGCGGCCACGAGTCAAGATTTGCGGTAGCTACAAAAATCGTGTTCCACAGAGGAATCGGTTGATTCCCGTGCAACTGCGGTGTGCTGGCGGAATAAATCCGGTTCTGCACCAAACCGTAGATCGTCTTGACACCGTCGGCAAAGTTCTCAGGGTGGATTTCCTGAAATTCATCGAGGATGACGACGGCGTAACCTCGATTGCCAACCAGATGTGCGCCAGCCGCGGTCAGCGTGTCGGAATTTTGGTAGCCGGGAGGTGCACCGAAAAACTGGGCCTGGAATTGCCACGTCGAACGAGTTTTTTGACATTCGAACAGCAACGCGTCGTGGCCGAAGAGTAACGGGGCGATGGTCTCGCCAAAAAACGACTTGCCTCCGCCGCCCTTACCCCATAGAACAAGCGAACTGTTCTGCTTCCATCGGGCTCGGACCTCGTTCGTCTCGAGCCGTGTCGGTTCAGTCTGGCAAAGCTTGCGCCGCCATCTAAGCTCGGCGAGAAAACCAGTCACCGCTTGGGTCTGCCTGGCGCCAAAGTACCTGCGGTCGAGGGCCGCTTCGATGGCCTCGACATCAACCTTGGCCCAAAATGCTGCGTCGATATCGAGCACCGAGGTCGTGCGACTCGGTACTACCGGATTAGGCGCGCCGAAGCGAAGTCTGACTGGCTCTCCAGATGGACTGCGTCCTCGAAGTAATGCCCGAAGCGTCCGGCCAGGGAAAGCCGATTGACCCGTTTGCGCATCGCTGGGACAGCCGTCGATGCGTTCGAACCGAGCGTCACGGGCGCTGAACATGTCCCCCCATGGATGGGGGCCGCCAGGAAATCGGATCACATGAATGTTGCGGCCGTTGTAGACGAACTGAGGCCAGTTTATTGCGCCTGACTGCTCGCGCTGAGCAGGTCGCTCTGGTAGTCCGTTGTTCATGAAAGCGTCAAGCTGTGCACCATTGCGGCTATAGAAGATCACATCGAGGCGAGACGTGGGCCTTAGGGATCTGCCGTTGATCCAATCTTTCAGCCACATTAGATACTTGAGGGCTTCTCCAGAGAGTTGACTGTGACCTTCAATTACCTCCTGTGACGGGCGGTAATAGTTGAGTGAAGCCAACTCGACAAGCAAAAGTGCAGAGTGAGATTCGGTAGAGAGTCGCTCGACGATCTGCCGCAACTGTCTGAAGCGATTTGGAAATTTGGCACCCGATTCTGCGAGCAATTGCACTGGAAACATGGTTTCATTAGAAGCGTCGGGCTCTGCCCAACGTTTACGTCTCGGCGACGGCCGGCTGGCGTCGTCAGGCGTAAGGTCCCTACGCTGCTTCGCAGGGCGCCGGTACCACCACGTCTCCCAGTTCTCTCCGTGTTTCAGCGAGCCACCAGTCGGCGTGCGAAGCGAGATGACCTCTTCCTCGGGCTTATCGAGCGGATCGACGCCGATGCCAGCGTTAACAACCACAATCTCCTCGTAGCGGCGCCCTCCGTCCGGGCGTGTGCCACCGAGCATGAGCAAGAGCGCCTCCAGCAGTGACAGTGCCGGCGCCCGCGAGATACCTGCGTAAAAGTGATGAGCGCTGGCGACGTCGACCGGGCCGACAAGAACCACCGCACCTCCGCCAGTGCAACGGTCTAGTAGGTCAGCAATCTCTGGTCGGAATGGTCCAGTCGTCACTTGACCTGCTTCTTCGTAGCCTTATCTGACGCAACTGTGCCGCTCGTCGCTGCGCCGCGGTGGACATCTAGCGTCGGCTGCGCGTTCATCTTGATCAATCGAGGAATGGCTGCCGCCAAGCGCTTCGCGGCCTCTGCGCAGGTGCGCTGGTCGGCGTGACCATGGTGATGAATGTGCAATGAGCTGTCAATCCCTACAAGGCAGTCAACCTTTTCGCCCCCCATGGTTTCGAAGTGAACCTCAATCGGTTGAAGCCCGAGAACTCCGGGGCGCTCGCCGACCTTCTTCAGTGGCTCGCCGATCACCTCACTCAGCTCGGATGCGAGATTGTTTCGGACAAGATTGAAGCGCGCGGTATCGAGCTTGTCGAAGTTCTTTACCTGACTCGTCAGCTCGACGATTCTGGGACTGATTTCGTCAAGGGCTCGCGCGATGTCGTCAAATCGCTGATCAACCGAATCGTATAGCCTCACCTGCGGAATCTCAGCCTCTATCCGCTTGAGTTCCCGCCACAGCGGAACATCGAGGGCCGAATCGCCCGTCCCGACAAGCTCTTTCCGATCTTCGTCTGAAAACTCTAGCAGCTGACGCAAGACCATGACCTCAGCCTGTAGCGCCTCTCGCAGTGCCTCAATTCGAGCTTCGCGCCAACGGAACTCTGCGACGAGCTCGCGGGCCATGTCCGAGGCTTCGCGCGCGATTACGATCGCCTCAGCATCGCTCACCGCATTCGCTCTGGCACGGAGGCTGCGCACTACATCGAGGTCGAGCCCGAGTTCGACGGCGCGATCATTCGAAATGACGGCGAGCGCATTTGCGGCAGAGGCAAGCAATTGGGCCGTTCTCTCTTTCTGCTCGGCCAGGCTCGCAGCTTCGTGACGCTCTTCGTCGGCTACCTTGGCGTCAACATAGCGTAGTTGATAGACTCGCTCGGCTTCGATTCCATCGACTTGTTGGTCGAGCTCACGAAAGGACCGCTTCATGTCCTCGCGCACTCGAAGTTGTTTGTTCCTGATTGCACTGAAGGACTCCCGAGCATCGGTTGATAGCCCACGTGTGTCCTCTTCAATTCTTGCGATGTCCCGATCCGCCTGCCTCATGGCACGTTCGACCACTTTTCGTTGGGCGTGTGCAGTGGCAAGACGACGTTCAACACTCGCGGAGTCGGCGTCCGGAATGCGAAGTTGATTAACCAGCGAGCGGAGACGCTGCTCGCGCCCGCCGTTCAGTGCCTCCTCGTATTCTGAGTACGAGTGATATGTCCGGCCATTCGTTTCCCAACTCATTGCATCGCCTTTCTAACAGAACCGAACAGCCCTTCAATGGATGAACGAGAATGAGCGGGGTTAGCAAGCGCATCATCGAGCATCACCCAACGCCCGGTGAGCTGGCCGAGCCGGCAGACACTTTCGGGAGCGGTGATCGGAGGTTGCACTTGAAGTTGCGCTCGCCCCCCGTGCCAGATCTGGAGCGGCCCTACCCATGGAACCACAACGGTTACTTCGCCTTGGTCAGACGTCAGGAAGAACGAGTATGGGGACTTGCGATCGGAAGCGTCGCCCCAGGCACCCGCTGTGTGCCTTCCTTCGTCACGAATGCGGCCGAAGCGAAATTCCAAATCATCCCAAAGCCAGCCAATTTCGTATCTTTCGGCTTCATGGGTGATGGCGTCAGGCAGGTCGCGTCGGGCTTGGATAATTTCCTGGCTCAGCAGTCCAGCGATCGCGTCGATCCTCGCGAGAAGCGCACCGTGTCCGTTCCAACGGAGGAGTGCCGCAGCCGGCTGTCGCACGTGACGGTCGACCATAGCTGCTACCATTCCGAACTCGGGCCCGAGCAGTACTTTAATCTCCGCATTCTGCTCAGGCAGGGCGGTTGTGGCAGCCCCTTGGGCGAGTTGTGTCAGCCAGTGCGCCGCAGCTGCCAGATCGGCACGGCAGCGATCGAGGCGCCTCGTCCGCGATCTCAAGGTCCCCTGAAGCCGAAGGACGCCAGTAAGCGCTCCGGCCGACGCAGAAGCCAGTTCGGCGGCGCCCACCGATTCCGACGCAACGAGAGCCGCCGCCTCGACTATCCTGGCTCGTGCGGCGGAGTATTCCCCGACCAAGTCCATAGCATCCAGTTGAGCTTGCGGAAGATCCTGCACGATTTCATTGGCCTCACGCAACCAGTCTTCTGCGGTACGACGAGAGGCGACGTCCTTGCGAACCCGTTCGGCAGCCAGTGATTCGATCCGCCCCTGCATCTCCGTCATGTCTCTCGCGTGGCGGGCGGCGATCTCCGACAGGTTCGCCTCTATCCGTTTGCGCTGCCTCGTCAACTCGCTGCCTAGGCTCTCTAATCGGAGTGTCGCCTCATCACGCTCCGTTTCGAGTTGCTCACGTGCTTCACTCAAGCCACTCCGAAGCGTCGCAATTGCGGCGCTGGCTCGCTCGGCGTCAGCATCCAGCTCGCCGATCAGACCCTCCAAATCACCCGCATTCGAGCGCAACTCATCGATGATCTGGTCGCGATCGCGCAACGCCTCCTCTAGACGATGTACGACGATGTCTCGAAGCTCATCTGGTATAACCGCCATCACGAAGCTCGCTTTGAACTAAAGATGGTTTTCAAGTGGTCGAAGCATTGTGCGCGCAACTCAAAGCACCTGAGTCTCAGGGTCAAGACCTCGCTGCGCGAATGAAGAACATCAAGTTCCTCTCTCCTGACTTTGCACTCTTGTTCAATTTCTGTGAATCGCTCGGGACCCCTGTTAACGGCGTCGTGAAGCTGTCGCACGAGCTCGCCCGGTAATTGACTAGAACCAGTTGTTGCGTCTAGTCTCTCGTGCAAGGAATGCTGCAGCGCTCGCGCCCATTCCATTTTCCATGGAGCGAACCTCGACTGCCGCTTAACATCTCCCCTAATATCGCTGACTAGGGCCAGGAGCGACCCGAGGCGCGCGACGCCCTGTAGCTCCATGGCCTGGCTTAACCGAACTGTCGCTTCCTCTTGTAACATCGCGCGCCTCTAATCGATCGCTTCAAGGGTTTGCTCTTCAAGTGCGGCACTCTGCGCATATCGGCCGAGAAGAACTTCGAGAAAGCTGAGTACATTGTGGATCTCGCGCAACTCAGACAAGCTTTTCCCTTGTTCGGGATCTGGAAGATCTTCGACGATGCGAAGATGCCGTGATGGCTCCACGACAAACCGGAGTAAATCATCGCTCGATCGATCGGCTTGGTTCTTGTACGTTTGGCATCGTGCCGCGATATCGTTCTCGGACAGCTCCACAGTGGGCGGCGGCGGAGGGTCTCGCTCGACACGTTCAGTCAGGTCTGCCCAGAGCGATTCGGCGGCATCGACCACCCCTCGCGATATCAGCTGCCTTTCAGGATCACTCCCAGGCTCCCACGCCCGCTTCGCTCCAATGTGCCAGTTGGTAAGCCACTCGGTCCACGCCTCAAGCCCTCCATCGCGGTCCGAGCGAAGAGCAATGGTGTTTTCGACGCAGTAGGCCGCCAGTTTGTCGCTCGCCGCATTGCACTTGTGCTCCATCATCTCGGCTTCAAGTTCGAGTCGCGCCCGGGTATCGTGTTGGACAGAGCGTTTCTTGATCGCTTCGGATAAAGCTTCGGCGCGATCCCGACCTTGCGTGTCAGATCTGGCCGCGCCACCTGAGAGTCTCTCAAGCCGTGCTCGACGGTCGCCCAGTACATCGGCCTCGAACTTCACTAACTCGGACTGGCGATTAATGGCGGCTGCAGCAGCCTCAGATAGCTGCCGAGACAGGTCTTCCCAATACATTTTCGGCGTCCTTGATAAGCACGTTCATTTGTTGGATTCGCTCGGACAGACGGGCGCACGCAAGAGTATCTAGCTCAATCTGATCATGCGCCATTTGAAGTTGTCGATCGATGTTCTCTGCTTCTTTGAGCAGTGGGACATCTGAGCCGTGCGACGTCATCAGGGCGCTCACGTCACTGCGAAGTCGCTCGAGATCAGGGGTGATGATAGCGAGAGTAGCCGAAGGCGCAGCGAGCGCCTGTAACTCATGAAGCAGTGACACCGCCTCGTCCCGGTGCAACTGGCCCGTCTCCAGAAGTACTTCAAACGCGAGTTGAAGATCGGCGGAACCGTCCAGGGTCGCTATTGCGGACGCACGCCGGGCGGCGTTGGGCGCAACTCGCAGGAGGCTCCGTAGTTCTGTGGCTGTCATTAGATCTCCATGGCGTCGCCATTTCGAGGCTGGATAACCAACCGTGGTGGAACAACGGTAGCAAGACGACTCAGCAAGATGCCAAGCGGCCTCTGCATTTCTCCGATGTCGTCGCAACCTTCGACATCAAGCCAGTCGAACGCTTGTAACGCGCGAAACGTCTTTTCTCGCCAATCGCGAAACTGCGAGAACGCTGCGAGCCTGTCGTCGCCCGGTTGCAGGGGACGGCTAGCCTGAGGCGGTCGTGCATCGCGCAAGAACAACCACCCGACTGGGATTCGACGTTCCTGTAGGTGAGATATCACCGATTGGAATAGCTCGGAACGTCGCGCACTGGTCCGGATAGGCCCAGCAGCCAACTGAACCCATAGGGGGTCGTGGTCACCTGCTGGAGGAGGAGGCGAATCGCCTACTATCAGCACGGCGGACTGCTCGTTCGCTGCGCGGGCGTCGATCACGCGCCTTATGCACTCGAGTCCTTCATCAACGGCGTCAAAGAAGTCAATACCAGTCGCGTATGCCAGCTCTGGACTCTCAAGCAGGACTCGGAGCACATCGGGGCCGACCTCGCCCAGTTCGCCAGACGCCGATCTCGACAGTGGCAACGCGGGGTGAGGAACACAATCCTCGCGCTCCCTGTCAGCGAACCAGTAGAGGCCAAATCGAACCGTTCCATGAAGCCTAGTCTGGGTCGCGATGAGTGCAGCCGCGAACGAGCGACGCCAAGAAGAGTTCCAGAACGCTGAGTCAGCAGAAGGCGTTGCGTCAAGTGACGTTACAGCATCGAATGCTTTCAACCACGCGTCGCGATCGAGAGTGGTGCGATCGATCAGAATGTACAGGTTGACCGGACTCTGCTGGTTGAACCTTGTCTTCGGCAGGGACTCCACCGTCGACGGAGTCACACTTCGCAAAGGCGTAGTCGTAGACAATTTCAGTTGGTCTCGCCCATCTGGCCTCGGCTCGCCGTCAAGGACCAGTTCGCATGCACCGATCGGCATTCCTGCCTGGGTTGCCACCGAATATTGGCCTCCGCTGAGGATCGCGAATCCGCCGTCCTCGATTTCAATTGCGATGGCCGCTCGGTTCGCGGCGCTACTGACAGTAAAGCGAAACGGTAACGTGCTCCTGAATCGCCTCACCGATTGTCCGTGAACGATGATCGTCAAAGGGACAGCAAAGGGCGGCTCAACAGCCCGCTGGTCATGAAGAGCTTCACTAGAGGTGGGACTCTGGATGGAGCTAGGAGTCGCTCCCGTCGCGATCAAGCGAATCCTCGACCGGCGATGTTTCACCGCCAATTCCCAAAGCTCCAACTCGTCGTCGCTGATTTCCGTAGCCGAAGAGATAAGCAGCAGACCGCATCCGTCGTGCGTTACAAATTCAGAGGCGGTGCAGTCGAAGCGTGTTACCGACCCTATGGGATTGGTCGGGCCGGCTCCCATCCATGGGCGCCACATCAAGAGCGCAGCCTCGCGAGTCGACTGTCCGCAGATAACCATCCAATTCTGAACGGCCGGTTGCTGGTCTCGCAAATGGGACAGCACGGTCGCCAGACCATTCGTGTCAGAAAGCAGAGTCTTTACAGTCAAGGCTGCCCCTCCTCCGCACGCTCGATCTCTGCGGCTAGGTCCTCAACGGTTATGTCGGCTTGTTTGAGCAACTGGAGTGCCCACTGGGTTCTCACTGCGGGATCTGGGTTCAGCGGTTCCCAACCTGGCAAAGTTCCCAGCGCACGCGCCAGAGGCACTTGCGCCATAATCTGCGCTGTCGTGTACCCAGTTGAGAGGCGAAGACCTGAATCGCGCACTGCGAAGACAATCGCTTCGAGTGCAGCCGACGGCACCGAAGGTCGTGGTTTTGCGGATCCCATGAGCGAATTGATAAGGGATTCAGGATCAACGGCACGCGCAAATACGCCGACGATCTCGATCGGGACGTCATCTAGGGTTGGGATAGGCCCGATACCTGTCATCGCATGCATCGCGAAGGCGACCGCACTGGTAGGTAATTCCGGCGCCATGACATTCAACAGCGTCAGAGCGCCACGCTCGTCAAGGCGTTTGCCCCGTGACCTGGACTTGGCGAGACGAACGAGCCGTTCATTGATGCTAATTCCGGAAGCGAAGAGCCGTAGCCAATCCTTCGAGCCATCAGTAACTTCAGTGATGTCGAGAGGCGCAGCAGCATCGCCGATGAGCCACTCAACAGCTGCTGGGGCCACATCGTGCAGTCGCGCCGTCCACCTGATCGCTGCTTTGCGATCTTCAGTTATGAGGGCCGCCATCCAACTCTGAACCAGCGCTGGCTCGACTACGCGCCGCAGAACTGGCTTCCATTCGTCCGGATATTCGTCGGAGTCTGGCGTAACCGGTTCATTCCGCAACGCGGCCGTCGCGCTTTTCGCAATCGGCCACACTTGGCTCAAAGCCATAAGCGTGGCGGCAGTTTCTGGCACGACATCATTCGGTCTACACAGGCCAGCCTGTGCCGCTGCCAGAATATCGTCGACGTAAGTGACTCTCGGCGCCGTGTCTCGTCCAACTCGCGCGCACAGAGCTTGAAGCGCAACTGGAGAGAACTCTGCCGAGAACAGCGGCGCGCCTGCGATGGCAACACTGATGGCTTCGTCGAAGCGACCCGCAACGACCAATTGCTTGAGCAATGGAATCAGTAACTGCGGTTCGGTAGACAGCAGCTTGCGCGCTCCGAGGCCAGCGCTCCAGTCCTCTGTTGTCAAGACCTCGACGGGCGGAACGGTTCCGGACATTACGAATGCAGCGAGCGTCGAAGACCAGCCCCCCCAAAGCGACGCGGCTTCAGCCCATTGTTGGAACTCGTCCTTTGTCCGGCACTTCGTCAGCCACCGCAACAGCCTCTGCCGTGGCGCAGAACACCCGACTTCGGCGCCGATACGTGCGGCCGCAGACGTACGCTCCGATTCGGGCCAGTCAATGTCACTGGTTGGCGCAGCGTCAATCACCCAGGACGCTTGAGCATCATCGAGGCCTCTTCGCGTGAGAATACGCTTTGCCACCTGCGCGAGCTGATCCGACGAACGTACCTGAGTCAGCCAACCGCTTGGAGGAATAAGCGATTCGTGCTCCAGGAATCCTGCGCGTGCGAGTTCTTCCCACACGGACTGTGGCGCATCAACCGAGACTGGACGCTGAATCAGAAGGTCGACTGCAGCGTCGCTCAGGCTAGGGACAATTTCCTGGACGAGACTAAATGGCAACGACCGAAGAGCGAAGTCACGATGCATTGACGCGACGAGCTCCGCGACCGACATCCGAGAGCGGCCGAGGCGTGCCAGCGTCAGAAGGAAATGATCATTGACTTCGAAGCCCTCAGGCCTATCGTCTGGCGAGTGTCGGGATGCCCAGAGAACGGCTTGTCGCGCCAAAGCTACTGGTTCAGACATCAGAATCTCGAGATCGAGGCGAGTCAAACCGAGTTGGCGCGCCGCCTCTTGAAGAATCTGGTCTTCCGAGCTTGAAAGCCCTTTTGCGAAGTTCACAGCGAGAAGCGCGGTCCACTCGTTTGGATGAGGCGAATTGACCGGCCGAGATGCGAAGCACAACGCGCGAAACCGATCACCGGCCGCAACAAGTAGAGCACCAGATCCTGGGGTTTCAACCTCCGTCGGCATTCCGAGGACAGCCGATGTAAGGAGCTCGAGATCAACAAGCTGGTGTTCGCCATCCCAGTTATTCAGCAATAAGTCATAGGTCTGAGGTATTTCATCAACGCCTACAGCTACTCGTTGTGAGACGGCACGAGCGATCGCGGGCCACTCTCCACGACCAACGGCGCCAGCATCCATACACACTGCGATCTCCACAGAAGTCACTGGACGTGAGGCTCCGTCGACTCCGCCATGGAACCCCCGCGAGGTCCATAGACGATCGTCGAATTCTCCGACGATAGAAACGTAGCTTCTGGCAGAATCGGAAACGGCAGGAATCGACTCGCTGAGCGAGGCGAGCTCGTCAGGTATCTCCGTTCGCCCAACGGCCCAGCCGTAGTCTCCAGGTGGAACTTTGCCGAACCAGCCAAGGCCGCGAAATCTCAGCTGTCTCACGGGAACGCCTTCCAGATTCGCTCGACCGCGAATTCGAAAGGGCGATCGACCAGGCTCGGCTCGATCTTGAACGGCACGAAACGGCCAAACTCGTCCAGGTACTGCGCGGGCATATTGTTGTGCCAGCCGTAAACGGTGATCGGGAAGATGGCATTAGATTCAAATCGCTTCATAAGCCCAGACGGCAAAACGAGCGATCCGATCTGCTCACAGCTCAAAGGCGACTTTGTAAACCGACCGAACTCCTCTTCGGAAAGCACGGCTTCGCATTTTGTCAGCACCAGGGCGCAGGGCTTTGTTCCTAGTTCGGCCAATGCGTTCAGCGCCGATTGTCGAACTTCTGCAATTCCTAGCCTGGTGACGTCAACAAAGAGCAGCGCGCCTGCTACTTCATTCCGCAGCGCATCAACGTCGGCTCTCGCGGTGGGCTTTGCCGCAACGCCGCCGACCATATCCCTGAACACAATCGAGCCCCCATCGACGTGTCGAAACTCGTAGTGCGTAGCCGACGATGTACCGCCGCTTAGCTCGTTTTTCTTTAGCGAAAACCACAGGCTTCTCAGGTTCCGCTCGGTGCTGAGCGTATTCGCATCTGCGCGATCAACCCACTTGGGCTCGTAGTGACCGCTGTACGCCGCCAGCGCCGTGCTTTTACCGACGCTACTCGCTCCCCATAGCGCAATTGTCGCCTTCCGCGAACTACTCGTCATACATCGGATCCGATCAGATCGTAAAAGCGGTCAAGGTCTCGCTTGGTAATCGTTTCCGTACCAACCTCGCGGACTGCTACTTGTTGCAGCCTTGCAATTAGGTCGACAAGTTCATCGCGCCTGTCCACCCTCCGTAGGAGCTCAACTCCAAAGTCGCCCCTTTGGATGCGCACAGCAGCAAACGTCACCAGGCGATCGAAGTCGGTGTTGTCCCACTCCAGCGAGTTCAGCAACAAGCCCAGGGCCGCCAGATCGGTCCACCATCGCACGTAAGCATCCAGAGTGGGCTCGATCGCCATTCTTAGAGGATCTGGCAAAGTAACGTCGTCTGGATTATGGGCTAGTCTTTTCGTGATGAACACGACACGCGCGTACCCATCGGCTATGGCCCTATGATCACGCTGGGTTAGCAGGTCGAGCGGAGACAGGCCATTGAAAATCGCAAGGGGCCTTTGCCTCCATTCTTCGGCCAGTCTTCCGGCTGCTTCAACGACCGAGATGAACGGTGAACAGCAGGCTGCTTGCTCCAACGCCGGCAGACGATCCCATGTGGCGCTCAAGCCGAAGTCCTGCGCGAGCTTTGGAAACTTGATCAGCAGGGCCGAGGCGCGCCTACGTTGGTCGTGAATCCCCGCCCATTGCGCGGTTTTCCCGGTCACTTTGGTAGTAATCAGGTCGCGCAGTTGGGCTAGGGCTGGTCGATCGGGCCAACCAAACGAAGATGCGACTTCTGAGGAAAGCTGCTCGAATTCGGGAAACTCCGCCGGAACCGCGTCGATGAAACTCGGCGCTGGCAGAGCAGTGTATCCGGCCAACAACGTCTCAATTGAAAGGGCTGCGCCCTCCGCAGACCAGATCCCCGATTGGCAAAAACGCAGCAGCCTACTCGCTTGCGTTCGCCACTGAACCACGAGAGCCCGCGCGGCAAGCCACTCGTTGTGCTGTCGACTCAAGACAGGAGGATTCTCGACAAATGGATCCACCGGCTGTCGCTCCGCATTGAGAAAATTCATCCTCGCATCGATGATCCGTTGGACGACCTCCGGTGCTAGCCTCCCCGCCTTGACGCCGCTGTCCAGGTCGCTCAGTGATCGGCGGATTTCTCTCGCCAAGTCACTCTCTGGGCGCGCGGCGCCCTGATACTCTTTCAACTCGTCTCTGATATCGATTCGATTGGCGGCAACGTCAAGACCTTCAGGGCCTGCACCTGAAGCCCAATTGGCAATCTCACGCAGCCGTAGATGCTCAGCATGAGTGAACAGCCACCTTGCTTCCGATATCGACTTCGCCTTAGTGAGGGCCTCAGCGACGCGAGGCCAACGTGCCTTCACGAAGCTCTCCAACGAAGAGTCCCCGAGCGCGGTTATGTCTCTTACTGTGACTGGTGCACCGAGCGCCCTTAGAACCAAGAGCCGGACCGAGCCTATCGGTTGCGTCTCAAGAAACCGCGCCGTTTCTTCTGGCCGATTCTCCAACAGGACGCTGCCTACCGTGGCTAATCTAGACAGCCGCCGATGGGTGCGCTCGGGCCAAGTTTGAGTCGATGATTCTGGCACATCTAGCAGGGCGTAAAGAAAGCGCCATTCCCGTGAGCTGAGTCGTGGTTCCTCTAGCGGTCCATGCGGGGGCTCCACCCGACATGCGCTGAGAATGCGCTTGGAGCCGTCGGCGCGCTGGCGCACCAGAGCGATCAGGCCGCGCAACTCACGCGGTAGTTGAAAACCTCGAGTAGTCCTGGTCGGTGAAGGCAATCTCTGAAAGGGTTTCTGGATTCCAGGAATCCTCTCCAAGAGTTCGAGATTCAACTCGTGTAGCGAGGAACCGCTGAGCTCACCGCTGATACTGACCGTGTTTGTGTCTTCATCAAATCGGAAGCGGAGGCTCGAGCGAGAGCGAAAAGCCGGAAAGGGCACACGAACGGTCGGACTCGGTTGGTCGTCCGGTCCGCTATTCAGCGACGCAACTAGCTCGAAAGCGTCAGCCTGATCATCGAGAAGAATCCGCCAGTCAACAAAAGGAGCGTCCTGGCGCTTGAATGTCAGCGTTCTACTTGGTGACTCGGAATCGTCTCGATAGCAAGAAACACGAACGCATTGCCATCGGTCCCAATCCCAAGCGACCCCTTGATCGTTAATCCGGTGAGACAGCGTCGCGAACTTCACTAGGCGCGGCTCCAACTGGAGCGGCAACAGTTCAGAAGCGGTCATAATTCTCGTGAGGAAGTGGGGGGACCAGGCGACTACCATGTCGCCTCCCACGCGCTGCTCAGCAAACTGGAATTCTGCGGCTACCATCGCGCAACCCGAGGCTGAACGAGCTCCGCAGCGACCTCACGCAGTAAGTGGTCGAGGAGAGGTGAGACGGAAACGGATCTCGCGGTTGCAGCAACGCCATCGGTGTCGGCCGCTTGCTTATCAAGCACAATCTCCATAGCTCCGAGCCCGAACGATAATCGTTCTTGCAGAGTCCACTCGGACTTAAGGCCATAAACCTCAAGCAGATCAGCGGACTGCGCGGAACCAAGCCTGGCGTGAAGGAGTGGACGAACGACAGCGTCCAACACTCGTCGTGCCGCAAACTGAATGGATCTGTCAGCCTGTAATCGTGAG
Organism: Vicinamibacterales bacterium; assembly: GCA_041659285.1. Taxonomy (NCBI): domain Bacteria; kingdom Pseudomonadati; phylum Acidobacteriota; class Vicinamibacteria; order Vicinamibacterales; species Vicinamibacterales bacterium. The sequence continues at coordinate 335,163 of JBAZYO010000002.1, forward strand.
CCTTCCAGATAGCGGTGGGCCAAGCCGAGGCTCGAAGGAATATCGCGATTGCCGTACGCGCTGATTGCATGAGCCAGCGAACCCTGCTGCTGGGTCGGTACGCCTGCGAAAGCGGCCCAAATCGCACTAGTGCTGTATTCCTGTTTCCACGCGTAACGGCCATTCTGAGTGTCGAAAGTCAACGCATGAAAACCGACGGTAGCGATCCCGTAGTCTTCCCGTCTAGCTGGCAGTCTCTGAAGATGCTCAATCAGCCATGTTCGATGCGGAATGAGATGTTCAAGATGCTTGGCTGAGGGACGCAGTTCCGTCGTAGGAAACAGTTGAAGCATCGATCGAACGCGCCAGCCGGAATTCGCCTCTCTCCATAGAGTGGTAATCGTGTTCTTCGGCCACTGCAGACCCAGCCTCCTCACTACTGCGGCTGCGATGTCGGTTATCCCGTCGGACGGCGTTTGACCGAACCACCACACTCCTTGCCGCAGTTGCCGACAAATTCCAAGTACCGAAGGTGGAATGACACTCCGTCCCGGCAACGGAGTAGGTGTCCCGGACCTGAGAATCGTGGAGAGTGCATTCGCGACAACGTCTGCTGGAAGTCTCGAGTGCGACCAGTCGGCCAGAAGTTGATCAAACTGGGCGAGGGACATTTCCGGTAAGAAACTAGGCACAGAATCGACCGACGACGATCCGAGCGATTGAACCAACAGAAGATGGCGAACCTCAGCGGGCCAATGCTCGAACACCCTCGCCCAACCGCCGGGCGCCTGTCGAACGATGGGCTCGAAAAACTGCCACTCACTTAATGCGAGTTCAGCGACACGAAACAGCAACGACGCCGGAATTCGCTCAGGGTCGATCAGTCTGGCGATTTCCGTGGCAGGGCGATGATTTCTCGGGTCGCGCCCGTGTGCCAGCTGCCAAATCGGCTCATCATCAGATCGGACCGTAGCCAGCGCAACCCAAGGGAGCAGCTTCGTTCGCACTACTGCTTCGCCTCGTAGCCAATATTCACGGATGGAGCGTTCAATCATCTCCCGCTGGGTCGGGTTAAGCTTTACTAGTAGGCCGACATCGGTCTCGATTGGCTGCTCGCGTCGGGTCAGTCGCGCGGCGAGCTTCCAGAGGGGACCGTGGTCTGTGTCGAGTCTGCTTATGTATTGGTGGATTTCATCAGGGTAGGAACTGCCAAGCACGAGCGCCAGTAGTCCCATACGTCTCTGCGCCCATTTTGTGTAAGGGAGAGCTCGAGCGCCGGTCAGCAGTTCGATGTGAACATCAAGCCTCGAAAAGTCGCGCAGCGTAAGATCTAGCTTTTTTTCAAACTTCAGTTGCGCAAGATCGGGAAGATCCGCCACCTCACCAACCGCCGCAGCCTCGCCGAGTGTTTGCAACATAGCAGCGGGCGCGTCCCTGGAAATCGCCAAGAGAAGCTTTGCGCGAGTGTTCGTGCGTTCGTCACAACCGACGAGGAGGTTCGTCAAATAGGATGCGGAAGGGCCTTCAGCTGCCCCCCAGACCATCAGATCGCCCTTTGCTCGCTGGTTATCCTGACTTAGTGCAGAAACCGCCAATTTGACCACGCGCTCTCGATAATCGTGAAAGAAATAGTCATCTGGGGCTCGACAAAGGCGTCCTTCATCCACGAGCTCTCCGTCAAGCCATCGCGACAGCTCAGTCAGTCTCGCGAAGTCTAGTGCGCGCAGGCCGGCTGATTGAAACGCGCTCGCAATCACCGGAGTTTGCAGCCCAGGCGTGGTAACAAGATCGGCGAGGCTCGGACTGAAGTCGAAGATACCAAATGAATCCAACCGTTGCGGACCGTTCTCCGTGAGCGGCCTTCCCTGCGGGCTCCATTCGAAAGCTTCGCGCAAATACATGTGACCCGACATCAGGTGTTCGTCACGTAGAGACGGTCGTTTGCCCGCGCCAGACCCATGATTCGGCGGCGAGGTCTTCGGTGGGATCCACGCACGCCTTTCTGGTTGATAGACGGCCACCGTATCCGGAAAACTCAAAGCAATTGAGCAGTGAAGTTCCTGGGACAAATCGCGGGATACGCCCCAACCGGTCGAGAACAACGGTTGCAGGGTGGGTGGCAAACAGAATCTTAGGAACGCCGCAAGTTCGAAGAACTCCTTCTCATCGAGGGGCGCCTGCACGCCGATGGGGATTCCAGCGAGGCAGAACACGATGGCCTGCTCAAGAAATTCTGTATGGGGTGGAATGGGTGCATGAGATTCGTCCACTGAAACAGACGAAGCTTGCTGCGCGTAGTCGGTCAGTGCAATCAAAGGATTGCAATCGAGAGCTGTCAGCGCCGTCAGTGGAGTTGTTATCTCAGCGCTGTAGAGGTAGCGACCCAGCCAGTAGCGGCGGCCAGGTCTTGATTCACCGTCCTCCGAACGGCGGCGCAGGCGATACGCAACTTGAGCGATAGCCCCTTGAGGGGTCTTTACAGGTCGCACCACAGTGCCATGCCCAAAACGTTCGGCAGCAACCTCCGCTCCCTCCTGCAATCCGAGACCGAGGTCCACCGGACGGCAGAGGGCCGTTATCCATTCGGGAAAGGTGGCAGACTGAGCAAGCGTGCGGCACTCCTCAAGTTTCTTAATCGGCCCGCTCGAAGACTCGCATGGCTTTCCGTACTCAAGCCGAGCAAACTCAATCGTCCTTAGCGAGGCCACGAAGGGAGCAAGACGCGAGGACATCAGAGGTCGTCAAGATCGAAGCCCTGGGCATTCAAGACACGCAGTGCTTCTACATTTCCAGAGCGGGCTTGGCTCCAACAAGAGTAATAGGCCTCCAATTCAGGGCCAATGAGTACGAGTTTGAAGCCCAGAGCCAGAAGAGGGATGATCAATGCGACGATGTAGGAAAGCAAGTACGCTGTTTGGAATAGCGACGCTTGCCTTGCCGAGTCGGCGACCGCATTCTGGCTCGCACCCGGATCGGGGATTTGAAATAGCTGAACGGCAGATTTCCGGAGGTCATCACTCGCAAATGGCCACTGCGGCGGAATACCTTCCGTGAGATCGCTAAGGATTCTCAGTCGGTCGAGAAAATCAGCTTCTTTCCAAGCGAAAGCAGTTGCGGCGCCCGATGCCGTTGGGTTGTTCAACTCCGAGCCGTATTTGGCCGCTTGGAGAGTGTCAAGCCACGCTTTTCGCCTATCGGCTGCCGCCTGGTGTTCTTTGCTCCGGGAGTCCTCAATCGCGCGTTCCGCTTCTACCGCCTTCTGAAACCTATTCGATGTATCTGTCTTTTTTGATGCCGCCGCGTTGACGACTGCTTGCGCGTCAGACAGTCGTCGCGAAGCACCGTCAAGCACAGTCCGTCGGGTCCTTAGAATCTCGGCTGCGCTGTCGCGTCTTGTTGCCGCATCGTTAGCGGCAAGTCTTGTCGCTATCTGCAAGTCGGCCGGTGCTGAATTCGCAGCCCTCTGTCTTGCTTGAAACTCGCGGTCCCAGAATGCGTAGTTGTTGTCTGCAGCGTTGAGGCGGTCCTGCGCCAGCTGCTTCGCGGAATTAGCGGCTTCAAGTTGACTCTTGGCGACCTCGAACTCGCTGCTTGCTGTTGTTTTCGCCTGAGCAACCTCAGCGCCCTGTAGCGTTTGCTCAACCGCGCCGAGCGACTTGAACGCCGTCTGAGCTCGATCATGTGCTTGAGATTCCGCTTGGCGTATGGACTCCGCAAGCACCGACTCATCCCGTAGGCGATTTTCAATAGCGCCGTTAAAAATGAACAGCTCGAGCGATTGCGCGGTGGCCATCGCCGACGCAATGATCAGCGCGCATCGAGTCCCAAGTGCTGTCACTTTTCGCCACGCTGCCGGGCGCAAGCTGTGTGGCATGGCCCGCCGTAAGCGACTTGATGGGAGATCGGCCGTAATAACGCTCTTTTCCCAAACAAACACCGCCCAAGCAAAGAGTAAACCGAGGCCGGCTGCGCCCGGAGACAACCAGCCGAGATGGAGCGGTCGAAAATAGATGACGGAGTTGAAAAGCAACGACCACATCGCCCATTCGAAGATAAACACGACCAAGAGCAAGTCCGCAGCGTGAGACATCTGCACGCTGGCGTTCGTCGTCAGCAAAGAAGTATTCCAGACGGCCAGTTGGAACCATCGAGCCAGAACGGGGACCTCCCGCATGTGCCGACGCTGGGGAGCCGCAGTAAAAAGTCGGACGGTTCGCCTCACGTCCTGCGATCGGCTGGAGTTGTCGCCGTCCGGGGATCGCCCAAACACGTCGTCAAGCGGAGACGCCTCGGCAGGCAATGACTGCTCTATCAAAAACGACATCTTTAGATACCGATCTTTCTCATGAAGGAGTTACTGAGTAGCGGCCTTGAACCAGGGCCAGTTCTTGCGAACCGCGATGGCTCGCGTCCGAAGTTGCTGGTCGAGGGCTTCGGCTGTAACGAGCGAAACCGGCGCATGCGCTTCTCCAGTCAACATGAAAACCATGGCTTCCCTCACGCCGTACGGCGTCCAGTCCCGCAGACGTTCGTGACGATCGGTTCCCTCGGTGAGTAGCGGCTCGTTTCCTCGTGGCTCCATGAATGGGTACCCAGTCAATGGGTCGAAACCCCAAGCGCTAGTGAAAGCAACGCCTAGTTGGCCGTCGGGAGGAAGCGCGTCGAGAATTCGATGAAGGACACCCTCGCCCAGAAGTTCGCAAGCCTGCCGAGTAGCGTCGATCATTTCGACCAGCCTGACCGGGCGTTCGTCAACGTCGACCCAGCCAACGCCAACCTTGCTTTGCAAGTGCTGCTCGACCATGAGGTCTGCCTTCGTGAAGAGAAGAATGAAACGCCTTGCTCGCATGTGCCGCCGCGCGGTTTCAGTAAAATCGATCGGCCTTTCAATTCCAAATCGCTCGAGAATCCGTTCGAAGATCGTAGACGGGAGCCGGGGTTGAGGCTCAAAGGATGAGCTAATCCTTCCTAATAGACTCGGCAGATAGAGATGGCAGGCGGCAAGATGATCCATATCGGTTGGATCGAGACACAAACCGATCGCATCCGCGGTCTTCGCGCCTTCAATCAGCTCCATCTCCCAGTCCGCCAACTGCGCATTGGGCTCGCCGTCTATCGGCGGGAAGAGAGCCCCGCCAGGACCATCGTGCGTCACAACGTCAGCTCCGTATGTGCGCTGGCCAACAGTCGCTGTCATGGTGAACTCGTAGGTGCACGCCTGATCGGTAGCGGACATGTAGGCGCTCGGCGTCAGGATTGTTTGCACAGCTCTCTTAACCGCGTCAGCCAGCGAGTAACGGCGCTTTTGTGGATCAGCGTCTGATGCGCCTGGCACAACAGTCAGCTTGGGTGCCTCGCTCCAGGGAGACCTCGTATGCGCGGCTTGGTCGATTGAGGCAAGCAAGGTAGTCTTCCCAACCTTCGACGGGCCCATGAAGACACACCGCATACCAGAGCTGGCAGGTTGAGCCGAAACAGGTTCGGAAGTCTCGGGGGCGCTCTCCTGCGACCCGCCCACAGACTCATCAAAGAGCGACCCTTCTGGTGGAGCACCGCCCGACGTATCGCCAGGGCGGAAAGATGAATCGGGCAGAGGCTGCGGGCCGGCGCGAGCGGAAGAGTTTTCGGCCATATGATGGGTCTCGCTTTACGCAAAAGCTACCATATGGAAGAACTGGCTATCTACGGTTTTGTCGATAACCAGCGCGAAATGTAAGTTGCAACCTCGCCCCGCTTCCGCCCACTAGTGACCCTTAGTGTTTTGACCTGCCACAAGACCGGTAAGACGGATGACGAAAGGGGAAAGCGTATGTCTGGCGAGACCCGCTGTGGCTGAGCTAACGACAGCCGATTCCCCAACTATGTGAGAAATCTTGAGGGCTTGGCCGTCTATTGTACTGCATGAGCTTTGCGCTTTTGAGCTTCCGCAGTGAACGTCAGGACTCCTGACGGCAGCTAGAGAGAAGGATACCTTCTTCAGAAATGGTTACGCCGAACTGGAATCAGCGCGTCTGTTGTCTGGCTGGACTGAATTAGCCTAATCAGTAATAGTGCCGACGGTAGTGACGGTGACGGGCTCGGTGTTTTCTCGAAGGCGCGTTCACTTCGGGCCGTCCCGTCACACCACCAGCGCGATGCGGCTTCGGCGTGCCGTAGGTGAAGGATCGAGCAGTCTCGCTATCCCGTGGCCAACGACTCCATCGAACTTGGCCGCGGTGCCACGGTAAGGAAAACGGACCAATTAAAGAAGATCGGACGGCTCGAATGGACTCCATAGGTCCCTGCCCAAGGTGCGGAAGAACCGAAGGCACCTACTACAAATGCAAGAACTGTGGACATAAGGGTTGCTTCAAAGGGAACCTCGTTTTCAGCGGTGTAGGCTGTTGGAAAGGGTCATCATGTCCGAAGTGCGGTGAATCAAAGACGTACGAAGCGATGGCCTACTTGAGCGAAAAGTAGCTGGCCTACCGACCCTCGCCGTCCTGCATGCAGCCGTTCGTGATCTAGAGAGGCAGAACCACGTAGACTGACGCGCGCCGCCTCCACGATTTCTCCAACTTGGAGGCGGCGGGAACCTTCCCGCGCGCCGGGCGGCGGGAACGTGATTCGGCGTTTCCTTCTTCCAAATTGGCGGCGGGACACCTGTCCCGATCTCGGCGGCGGGCACGGTGTCCCGCCGCCTCCAAAATACCTCCAAGATGTGGGTCGATTTCCGAGGATTCCTGAGGACGGCAGTGGAAGCGGCGAGCGGTGGCAAACACCGCCGTATCAACGCGTTAGCATCAGAAGCCGAGCGCCATCAGCAAGTTACGAAAACCGCTGATTTCAAATTCAACTCCCGCCGCCTCCACCACTCGACTCACCTAACGCTTCGCCTCCGGCGAACCGTTAGGTTCGCTCGTGGCAAGCCACCTTCAGGGAGAGTGCCCTGAGCGAGGCCTTCGACTTCGCTCAGGCCGAGTCGAAGGGCGTTCGCTCATGCCAAGCCACCTTCAGGGAGAATGCCCTGAGCGAGGCCTTCGACTTCGCTCAGGCCGAGTCGAAGGGCCACACGGCGGCGCAGTTTCTGCCGTCTAGACTCCATCCTTCCGACGATGGCATCGTCGTCCCATGCCCCGCCTACATCCTGCCATGTAGCGACATGTCGCCATCAATTGGTGACGATGGGGAGGTAGTACGCGGTCTTCCCTGACTTCCTGTCGAAGACGCGCGCGGACGGAACGGCACTGCAGGGACGGACATTGCCGTTCTTCTTCTCGTCGAGTACCTGGAAAGTAATGTGGAACGGCCCACCCTTGGGGAAGTTCACTGGGGGCAACTCGACCGAGCCGATCTGGCCAGGTCCCACCCTGAGCTCCGACGCGAACAGGACCAGCCCTTCACCATTGAAACACGTAACGCAGACGTTGCATGACACGTCACCAATAAGCGAATTGGGCGACACCTCATTTACAATCTCGGCCGTCACGCCTTCGTCGTCAACGCTCTTGATGACTCCCCCAGAACTGCCGGCCAGCTCGAGCAGGAAGCTGCCGACAACGTAACCACGCTCGCGCGGCGGTTTTGTCAGCGCTCGGGTCCCACGAATTGACAGCAGCGAGCGGGTCGCCAGACTAAGATGGGCCAAGGATGTGCCCTGCCGTGGCCGCGCGCTCAATCGACGCGTGGAGTTTCGAGTCTTGAGTCTCTAAGGAGCACTCGGCAATGCAGACAAGAACAAGAAATCGAACCGGCGCGATGCTGGTCGCCATCGGTCTCGCCTGCGGTGTCACCGCCTTCGGCGCGCCGAAAGAACCGCCGGCCAAACCGCTGGCATTGAAGAAGGTGGCCGGGCTGACGAATGGCCGGCTCGCCTATGTCGTCGGCACGACGGCCCCGGATGGCAGCCGCTACTACGCGAGCAACCTCCTGGTGACCCAGCCAGTGCTCGTCACATTGAAGGCCGACGATCCCAAGGACGAGATCCAGCTCCGCGTCACGAAGACGCAGTGGTCGAAAACTGAGCGCGAGGTTTCGACCGGAGCCGCCGGCCGCGTCCAAGTGGCCTTTCGAACCCAGGGCGAATTCGGCTTGGCCGTGTCCGGCGCCGGCGCCGGCAAACCCTACCGCATGACGGTCTGGATCGGCGACGAAGTGAAGCGCCCGATGCCGTCGGTGGTCGTGCCGAAATCGAAGTGGAAGCCCGGCCCTGCAGCCGCGGCTGTGCCCGACAGCGGCCGGACCGCCGCTCAACCGGATGCCACGGCAGGCGCTCCCGGTGCCAGCACCAGCCCTGGCGGATCGCTCGCCATCTGGTTGATTGCCGGCCTGCTCGTCGTGATCGCCGGATTGTTGTTTGCCCTGCTGCGCAAGAAAGCAGGAGTCGTCGTCCTGGTGTGCGGTGTTACGGGTTTGGCTCCGGCCACAGCGTCTGCCCAAACAATGGAGTCCATCGGCCGCGCCATGTTGTCCGAGGAACTCGGCAAGCAGCTCGAAGAAGGTGTTGAGACAGGCACCAAACTGGGCGGAGACATCGTCCACATCTACGAGACCTGGGAGGAGTTCAGCAACGCGCACGACGCCCTGACGCCCGACGACCGCCAATTCGACCCGGACTACAGCCCACCGGGGTCGCCGGAGATTCCGTCGGCCTGTGCGGAATCCGAGGAGTGCAAGGCGTGCTACGACAAGGCGGTAAAGGACATCAACTTCTATCGTTTCTCGCTCGACAAAGGTCAGGGCATCGCACGAGGCACGTTGGACTACGCGAAGAAGGCGATCGCCTTCGGTGACACGGCATCGGCGTCGTTCGGCGTGGGCGGGCTGGCGTGGTCGCTCGATGCGAAGCCCGACATTGAGAAGGTGACGACCAGGCTGCGCAAGACCTATAAGAGCAAATACGAAGAGTGGATCGCGGGCTTGGAGGCGTCGCTACAAGAGCTGGGCAAGTGCGAGGAAGAGCACTTCAACGAGCGCGACTGGTACGGGCGATTCGGCTACATCTACTACTCGTTCATGGCGGATCGCTACAAGAGTCCGGATTGACAGGCCAGGCTCGCGAGCTGTTGCGGCATCGTGCCATCGAGGAACATCAGCAGGACCAGCCGACGAGGAGGTCTAAACGTTGCGCTTTGCAGCCCCTTGCCGCAATGAGTATGCTGGCCTAGTTTTTCCGAGCCCGACGCTCCAGAAAGAGGATTGAATCGATGCGATACCGAAGCCTGCTCGTTTGCACTGCCATCTTCACCGCCGCCCTCGTCGCCGCCGCCCCGAGCTTCGCCCAGGGCCAGGCGGGGGCCAAGCCCAAGGTCGAAGACAAAACCGATCCGAGAACGGCGCGATTCGGCGTTTGGGATAACACGACCAATCCCAACAACGTCATGACCTACGAGGGCCACGAGAAGGGCGGCAGCAAGCTCACCGTGAGCAACCCCAGCAATCCGGCGCAGGATTGGAGCTACGTGACGATGTTCGACGGCAAGTTCATGCCCGTCACCGGCCAGCCGGGCTCCGAGACGGCCGTTGAGATCATCAACCCGAAGAGCATCCGCGTCCTGAACAAGCGCGATGGCCTCGTCTACCAGGTGGTGATCAACACGTTGTCTGACGACCTCAACACCATCAGCAACGAGTACATCCGCATGGACAAGGAAGGCAAGATCACGGGCGTCACGCACGTGACCTACGTCCGCCGCAAGAAATAGCCCCGCGCGACGGATCGCCCTGCGAGCACGCGGCCGCCGGATCACCGGCGGCCGTTCTGCTTTTCAGGGTAGCCCGCCGCAACCGAATCGCGTCCTGACCGGACCCTCCACCTCAGCCGTCCATTTCCTGCCGCCCCGGGCGCAGACGTGGTACCGTCTAGCCAGTCTCCAGCTTTCGTGAGTCCTACCCCAGCCCCTTACGCGGGAATCGGCTGAGCAACAGCCTCCCCCAAGCCCCCACTCGCAACCGCGGCGCGCTCGGCTCATCGTCAGAGGCACCATGCTCTTTGAGTTCATCACGCTGAACCGCGACGAGATCATCCGCCGCTGCCGGGCGAAGGTGGCGTCGCGGTCAATGCCGCCGCCGACCGCCGCGGAGATCGATCACGGGGTGCCCCTGTTCCTGGATCAACTGGTGGACGCGCTGCGCCTCGGCCAGACCTCAAGCCTCGAGATTAGCCAGACCGCCCTCCTGCACGGGCGCGACCTCCTGCTGCAGGGATTGACCATGTCGCAGGTCGTGCATGATTACGGCGACGTCTGTCAGTCGATCACCGAGCTCGCCGTGGAAACGCAGGCGCCGATCAGCACCGAAGATTTTGGGATGCTGAACGGTTGCCTCGACAGCGCCATCGCCGGCGCCGTCACCCAGTACGGGCGCGACCGCAATCAAGCCACCCTCGACGGCCTGGCCGTTCGCGAGAACGAGCGGCTGGGGTTCTTCACCCATGAATTGAAGAACCTCCTGCATACGGCCCTGCTCGCGTTCGAGGTCGTCAAGTCCGGGAACGTCGGCGTCGCCGGCACCACCGGCACCGTGCTCCAGCGGAGCCTCCTCGGCGCGCGCGACCTCGTCGCCCGCGCGCTCGCCGAAACCCGGCTCACGCAAGGCGTCCAGAACCGGGAGCTGTTCCTGGTGGCCGACTTCATCGGCGAACTCGCCCCGGCCGCCACACTGGCGGCGGGCGGCCATGGCATCACGCTCGCGGTCGCGGCGGTCGCACCTGACCTGGCGATCGAAGGGGACCGGCAAGTGCTCGGGGCGGTGGTGATGAACGTCCTGCAGAACGCCTTCAAGTTCACCCGGCCCCGCACCACCGTCACGCTGCGCGTCGGCGCCACCGCCGAGCGGGTCCAGATCGAGATCCAGGATGAATGCGGCGGTCTGCCGAAGGGCGACGTGGAGCAGTTGTTCCACCCGTTCGAGCAGCGCGGCGCCAACCGCACCGGCCTGGGCCTGGGCCTCGCCTTCAGCCGCTGGGCCACCGAGGCGAACCACGGCCGCATCACCGCGCGCAGCCTCCCTGGCGAGGGCTGCGTGTTCACCGTGGACCTGCCGCGGTGCCCGGTCCCCGCTCTCGCAATTGCGTAGACCACCCCGAAAGCCACATGCCATTCATTGACAAGAGCCTCGCCGAAGCGGAAATGAACACGGCCGCCAGGCACGCCGAGGCGCTGCTGACCACCGGGGCCCTGCAAAGCGCCATCTTCAACAGCGCCAACTTCTCGAGCATCGCCACCGACGCGAAGGGCGTCATCCAGATCTTCAACGTCGGCGCCGAGCGGATGCTCGGCTACACCGCCGCCGAAGTGATGAACCGGATCACGCCGGCCGACATCTCCGACCCGCAGGAAGTGATCGCCCGCGCCAAGGCGCTGAGCGTCGAGCTCGGCACCCCGATCACGCCCGGCTTCGAGGCCCTGGTGTTCAAGGCCTCGCGCGGGATCGAAGACATCTACGAGCTGACCTACATCCGCAAGGACGGCAGCCGCTTCCCCGCCGTGGTCTCGATCACGGCGCTGCGCGACGCCCAGGACGCGATCATCGGCTACCTGCTGATCGGCACCGACAACACCGCGCGCAAGCAGGTCGAGGAGGAGCGCATGAAGCTCGACCAGCGCCTGCGCGACCAGCACTTCTACACCCGTTCGCTGATCGAATCCAACATCGACGCCCTGATGACCACCGATCCGCGCGGCATCATCACCGACGTCAACAAGCAGACCGAGGCGCTCACCGGGTGCACGCGCGACGAGCTGATCGGGGCGCCGTTCAAGAACTACTTCACCGACGCCGCCCGCGCCGAGGCGGGCATCAACCGCGTGCTGGCCGAAGGCACCGTCACCAACTACGAGCTCACCGCGCGCGCCCGGGACGGCACGCTCACCGTGGTGTCGTACAACGCCACCACCTTCCACGACCGCGACCGGCGCCTGCAAGGGGTGGTCGCGGCGGCGCGCGACGTCACCGAACTGAAGCTGTTCGAGCAGACGTTGCAGCAGAAGAACGCCGAGCTCGAAGACGCCAGCCGCCTGAAGTCGGAGTTCCTCGCCAACATGTCGCACGAGCTGCGGACGCCGCTCAACGCCATCATGGGCTTTTCCGAGGTGCTCCGCGACGGCCTGGTCGGCAAGATGACCGACCAGCAGCAGGTGCTGGCGGTCAAGATCTTCACCAGCGGCCAGCATCTGCTCGCCCTGATCAACGACATCCTCGACCTGTCCAAGGTGGAGGCCGGCAAGATGACGCTCGACCTCGAGCCGGTCCCGGTGTCTTCGCTGCTGGTGAACAGCCTGTCGATCATCCGGGAGAAGGCCGCGGGCCGGCACATTCGCCTGGGCATGGAGGCCGTCGGCGACCTGGGCGCGATCCAGGTGGACGCGCGCAAGGTCAAGCAGATCGTCTACAACCTGCTGTCGAACGCGGTCAAGTTCACCAACGAGGGTGGGCACGTGACGCTGCGCGCCAGTCGCGTCCCGCGCGCCGGGGCCGGCCGGGTGTCGGGCGCGCGGGCGAGCCGGGCCTTCCCGGTGGCCGACGACACGTTCGCGGAGTATCTCGAAATCAGCGTCACCGACAGCGGCATCGGCATCTCGCCGGAGGGCCTGGCGCACCTGTTCGCGCCGTTCAGCCAGATCGACAGCGGCCTGGCGCGCCGGTTCGAGGGCACCGGACTCGGGCTGGCCATGGTGAAACTCCTCGCCGAGTTGCACGGTGGCGCGGTGGCGGTGGAAAGCGCCGTCGACGAGGGCTCCTGCTTCACCGTCTGGCTGCCCCTGCGGGCGCCGGAGGTCTGGGCGCTGACGCCGGCCAAGGCGCCCGCGCTCCCCCGTGTCGAGGGTCAGGCCGCGGCCGGCACCGCCCTGATGGTGGAAGACGATCTCAAGTCCGCCGACCTGATTCGCCTGCAGCTCGAGGCGGAGGGCTTCACCGTGCTGCACGCGGCCTCGGCCGAAGCCGCGCTGGTGTTGGCGGTGCAACAACCGCTCTCGCTGATCACCCTGGACATCATGCTGCCCGACATGGACGGCTGGGAATTCCTCTCCCGCATCAAGCAGGTGCCGGAGCTGATGCGCATCCCGGTCGTGATCATCTCGATTGTGGCGGACCGCAACCGGGGCTTCGCGCTCGGCGCCGCGGCCATCATGCAGAAACCGATGTCGCGGCAGGACCTGTCTGACTCTCTCGTCGAGCTGGGGCTGCTGCCGCTCCCGCAGGGCCGCGCGCTCAAGGTCCTGGTCATTGACGACGATCCCGACGCCGTGGAGCTGGTCGCCGTCCGCATCCAGGGCCTGGCCAGCACGGTGCTGCGCGCCTACGACGGCGACACCGGCATCGCCGCCGCGCGGCAGGAGCAACCGGACGTGATCGTGCTGGACCTGATGATGCCCGGGGTGAACGGCTTCGACGTGGTGAAGGCGCTCAGCGAGGAACCGGGCACGGCTCGCATTCCCATCCTGGTCGTCACCGCCAAGCAGATCACCGCCGAGGACCGCGCCAACCTGAATGGCTTCGTGACCACGATCATGGAGAAGACCGAGTTCAGCCGTGACCGCTTCATCGCCGAAGTGCGGCGGGCGATGGCCGGACGGCGCGTGAACGCCTGATGGCAAGAATCCTGGTCGTCGAAGACAACCCCGACAACATGGTGTTGACGGTCATGCTGCTGGAGTCGGTGGGCCACACCGTGCTGATGGCGATCGACGCCGAAGCCGGGCTGACGCTGGCCCGCGCCGAGCGGCCCGACCTGATCCTGATGGACATTCAGCTTCCCGGCATGGACGGCCTCGAAGCCACGGCGTTGCTCAAGCGGGACGAGGCGACGCGCGCCGTTCCCGTGGTCGCCCTCACCGCGCTGGCGATGAAGGGTGATGAGGAGCGCATCCGGGCCGCCGGGTGTGACGGCTACATCGCCAAGCCAATCGGCATCCAGGACTTCCTGGCGACCATCGCCGCGCAGCTGTCGAGAGCGCCGATCCCGAACTAGCTTTGGGCGGGCTCGTCGTTCAGCACGTCGAGGATCGACGCCGCCACCGCGAAGAACACCGGCCCCATCACGATGCCCAGCAGGCCAAACGTCTGCAGGCCGCCCAGCAGCGCGAAGAACATCACCAGTTCGCTCAAGCCGACACGGCCGCCCACCAGTTTGGGCCGCAGGAAGTTGTCGATCCCGCTAATCACCAGGGTGCCCCACACCCCGAGCACGATGGCCTGCGGCCAATGGCCGGTGGCCATCAGATAGATCACGCCCGGCACCCACACCGCGGCGGCGCCGACCAGTGGCAGCACGCTGGTCAGCACCGTGACGGTGCCCCACAGCGCGGCCGAGGGGATGCCGAGCACCCAGAACATCGCCCCGCACAACGCGCCCTGGAGCATCGCGATCACGACCACGCCGTAGACGCTGGCATAGATGACGTCGCGGATCCGCATCAGCATGGCGTCCCGGCGCGCCAGATCGAACGGCAGCAGCGCGGTGATCCGGGCGACAATCTGCTCCCCGTCCCGGAACAGCAGGAACATCGCGAACACGGTGAAGATGGACGAGGCCACCACGCTGGTCACGCCGGCCGCCATGGTCAGCGAATTCGAGGCGAGCAGGCCACCGAGATCGGTCAGGTGCCGCGTGAGCCAGGCGACCACCACCGGCGGCTCGAGCCCCAGCCGTTGGGCGACCCATTCATTGGCCTGCCGCACCGGCGCAATCGTTGACAGCTCGAAGCCGGCCCTGAACGTCTCCTGGAGGTAGTCCCTCAACGCCAGCAGCTGCGTGACGGCAATCCCGGTGATCAACACGAGCGGGATGAGGATGGCCACCACCACCAGCACGCTGGTGATCAGGGCGCTCAGCGACACCCGCCCAGTCTTGCGCACGAAGTAGTGATGCAAGGGGTGGAACGCAATAGCCAGCACCGAGGACCACGCCAGCACGTTGGCGAAGGGCCCCAGGATCAACAGGCACACGTAGACGACGCCGGCGGTCGCGCAGAGGAAGAACGTCCACTGAAACGCCAGACGCGTGCCGGTTTCAGGGGATCGTGGGCTCTTTGGCATGGGTCTCTTCCTGTCGGCGAACTGGCGGCGGTGACGGGACACCTTGCCGCCGTCGTTCACGATACAGCGCAACGCCCCGATACAACAGGGCCGCCGCCACGTAGGCGGCAATCGCCGCAACCGGGTAAGCAAAACCTCGGGGGAACGCGAATGCCAGCGCCGCCAGCGCCGCCAGGCCCAACCCGGCGATCACGGGGACGTTCGCTTCAATCGAATCCAGCACCCGCCGGTTGGTGATCGCCGCCGACACGGTGCTGCCGATGCGCATGGCCCCGGCCGCCACGCGCCCGCGGCTGCCGCCGCCGCTGGTCAGCAGATCCCGCCGCCCTTTCGGCGCGCTGGGAGCGCGGGCGCGGCTCCGCGCATGCAGGACGACCTCGGTCGCGTTGGCCAGGTCGTGGAGGAACATCTCCTGCATCTGCCGCGCGAATGGCTGGTTCTCGACAATCAGATCCAGCTCGCGGTTGCCCATCCAACTCGCCAGGTTGAGGTTGGTCGAGCCGACCCGCGCCCAGCGCTCATCCGCCACCGCGGTCTTGGCGTGCAGCATCGGCCCGTTCCATTCGAACACCCGCACGCCGGCCTCGATCAGCGGGCGATAGCCTGCCCTCGACAACGCGCTCACAACCGGCACGTCGGAGACGCCCGGCACCAGCAGGCGCACGTCCACGCCGTCCGCGACCGCGGCGCGCAGGGCCTGCACGTACGAAGTGGTACCTGCATAGTAAGCATCGGTGAGCCACAAGGTGTAGCGGGCCATCGCGGCCACCAGTTGGTCCACGCGGAACAGGCCGGCCGTATTCGGCACGGTGGCGACGACGCGCGCCGCGACGTCGCCGGCGGCCGGCTGGGCCTCGGCGGGCGGCGCCCCGGAGTCGGGCAGCGGCTCGCCGCAGGTGGCCCAGGCCTCGGCGAACGCCTCGGCGATATCAGAGACCGCCGGGCCGCGGACCTCGACGCCGGTGTCGCGCCACGGCTGCCGGTTCGCGGCGGGATCGCCCGCCCACATCCGGCCCACGCACAGCCCGGTCACGAACGCGATCGTTCCGTCGATGACGAGAACCTTGCGGTGATCGCGGCTGACCCAGCCGAGCGGCTGATCGAGCCGTGGTGGGTTGTAACAGCGCACGCTGATGCCGCCGGCGCGCAGGCTGTTCCAGAAGGCCCTCGAGGCGGCGCCAAAGCCGCCCATCCAGTCGTAGAGCAGGCGGACCTGGACGCCTTCAGCGGCCTTCCGCAGCAAGGCGTCCGCGAACAGCCGGCCCTGCTCGTCTTCGTGAATGATGTACATCTCGAAGTGGATCGTCTGGCGCGCCGCGGCGATCGCCGCCAGCCAGGCCGGGTAGTTCTCGGCGGCGTCCTTGAGCAGCCGCACGCTGTTGCCCTCGCGCAGGTGCGCGCCCGAGGCTCGCGAGAACACCTGGTTCGCCAGCTGGCGGGCCGCCGTGAGGCCCGATCGGGGATCCTCCCGCTTGGCGCGCCGCACTCTCGCCGAGGCAGGCATGGTCAGCGGGCAGCCCGTTCCAGTGCGGCCTTCAGCAGACGGTTGTCGGGCGTGGGCGGCAGCCGGCTCGACTGGGTCAGTACGGCATCGGGCCGCGCAAACAGTCCCACCGACAACAGCATGCCGACCACTGCCCAACCGTGCGAACGAGCCACCGCACACGCCTCCCTCCGAACCTCAGCAAGGTGTCGGACGTGCGCAGTTTACCACCGGGGCGTTCAGCGCCCGGTCATTCGCGGCGTGTCCCCCTTCACCGAGACCTTCACCAGGGCGGTGGTCCAGCAGCACGCGGCGCCGCCGCCGCCGTTGCCGGAATAGTCGTTGGCCGTGACGTGGAGCAGGTAATCGCCGGGTTCGTCGAACGTCGCCGTGGTCGCGGCCTTGCCCGAGAACGGCTGATCGGGCTTGCCGCCCTTGGTGGCCGTCATCTTCGCGCGCGGGTCGGCAATCGTGACGTTGCCGGGACCGCGGTACTTGGAAATGACCAGTTCCACCGGCGACCCGGCGCTGTTCAGCGGCGTGTTGGCGCCGCTCGAGTACTGCGCGTCGTCGTCAGCCGTGAGGTCGAGCGCCATCGGCACGCCGACCGTCGCCATGCGGGACACGGCCTTGGCGATGGTTCCAATCGGCCCCGTGAACGACTCGCCCGGAGTGCCAAACCGCAGTACCGGCGGCACGTTGTAGCCGCGCGGCCCCTCTTCGGACGCCCGCATCGGCGTGATGTTGTAGTCCGAACTCATGTAGAACGGGACCTTCGACGTGACCCCGTTCACGGTCAGCGTCCAGGTCAGCTTCTGGGTCTTCGCAAACTCCTTCGGCACGGTGTAGATGAACATGCCGTAACGCCGGCCGGTGAGGAAGTGCGTCGGCTGCCCCATGTCGGGCGTGCCGGGCGTGAACATGTTGTTCGGACCGAGGGGCACGTCGACCTCAGCCGCGGTGTTGCGGTTGAAGTAGCCGATCATGAAGGTGTGCGTGCCATCGGCGTTGTCAAACCAGCCCTCGAAGGCCGGCGTAATGCTCGCGCCAAATCCCTTGGGCGGCGTGCTCGGCAGCAGCGTCTGGGCCGAGACCATCGCGCCGCCGGCCACGAGGGCCAGCAGCGCGCCGAATCGCAGGAGGCCTGGTCGCGTCATCGCTGTCGCTCCGTGGTCGCGGGCTTCTTGTGGTCCGCCTGCCACTTTTCGTACTCGGCGTCCGTCAGGTAGACCACGTTCATCCAGGCGTGCGCCATCTCGTCCACCGTGCGGTCCCCGTAGCCCACCCACTGATCAGGATCGGGATTGCTCTTGTTGTTCTTGGTGTTGTCGTACCACGCCGTGACGTGGACGATGGTGCCCTTCGGAAACGCCGGCGCCGCCTCTTCGTCGTAGATGTAGTTGGTCATCCAGTTGAAGTTGAAGTCGGAGACGTAGCTGACGACCTGCGTCGAGCCGTTCGGCAGGATGGCCTCGACCATCATCGCCTTGCCGCGCAGGTGGAAGTGCGGCTGGAAGTTGGTGATGATGGTGTTCTCGCGCAGCACCGTGAAGCCCTCGGTGTGCGAAATCTGGTTGGGCGGAATGTCGAGCGCGCCGGGACCGTTCTTGAGGCCGGTGAACCCGATCAGGTAGCTGCGCTTCTTCGGCTCCTGGCCTTTCGGATAGAGCCAGATTCCGAGTTCGGCACCGGAGGTGATGTCTTCGCCCGCCGCGTGGATGTGGTTGTCCCACGAGATCTTCTCGCCCGGCATGATCAGCTTGCCGGTGCCGTCCATGAAGCGGTCGTAGCCTTTGCCGATGGCCCACTCCATCAACTGCGGACGCCGGTTGACCCGATCGTCGACCGTCGGGTTGGCCGCCACGCCGCCAAAGCCGCGGCCCGTGCCGGTGTTGACGGCATCCACGTTGCCCGGGTTGAGCACCTGGTAGGCGATCGAGTGATGCAGGATTTTGCGGCCCTGGATGTTGGTCGGACGAATCTCCACCATCCTCACCCACCGGGGCTCGGTGACCGGGATGTCGACCAGCGGCCGCCACCAGGAATCCTGGTGCAGCGCCGGCATGGTCTGCTCCGGGGTCTTGACCACGATGTCGGGGGCACCGAAGCCGTCCCGTTCCGCCTGCCAGTAGAGGCCGGTCGCCGCCGCACGCGTCGCCGGCATGTCGGCAGGGTTCCCCTGCGGCGCGCCCTGGTCCACCCAGCGGACAATGGTGTCGATCTGGGCGTCGGTCAGGGACATGTCGTTCTTGAACTTCTGGACGCCGACGCTGCGGTCGATGTGCCACGGCGGCATCTGCCGGGCCGCCACCCGCGCCTTGATCGACCTCGCCCAGGGACGCGCCTCGTCATACGTCATCAGCGACATCGGCGCGATAGAGCCAGGCTCGTGGCACGACTGGCACTTCGACTGGAAGATCGGCGCGACATCCTTGCTGAACGTCGGGGTGGTTGCCGGCTCCGCGGAGGCCGGCGTGACATGCACCGCTAACAGCGCGCAGGCCGCAAGTGCGGCCAACCCAACGTGAACCTTCGGTCCGACCATCTGTGGCTCCCTTCGTAACTGCAGTATCGAGGCGCGACGGCCAGCAACCGGCGCGCAGGGCTCTGGATTGCAGGCGCAACCTGCAAGCAATGTGCCGAGGATGAGCCGGGAAAACCGGTGGGATTTCGGCGACGGTGAGGCGGATCGCTGGGGAAATTTCCGCAGGCGGGGCGAGAAATTCCCCAGCCCATGCGGAAGATTGCCTGGGATTTACTTCAACACGAACTCCGTACGACAACTCTCATCAAGAAGGAAGCCATCCTCGGTCACCCGCACCTCGAGGTGCCCGCCCGGCAGGGGCGGCTTGAGGCTGAGGGCGACGCGCCACAGCCCTTTCGCGAGCGGCTTGCCGACCTGCACCGGCCAACTGCGCGCCACCGGGCCGCCGGCGGGAGCCAGGCCAATGGCCAGGGCACGTTCGTTCAGCTTCTCCGCCGAGACGATCGTGGAGATGGTCATCGGCGCGCCGCGCGGGAACTCGCGCAACGCGGCCCGCTCGCCTGGTTGCTCGAACACGAAGCCGGAGCACTCGGCCTTCTTCGACTTCCCTTCCGGCACCGCCACGGTCGCGAACGCCAGGCCTTCCTTCGGCGCCTCGCCGCCGACCTTGGCCGCAATGCGGACCTGGTAGATCCGCGCGTCCACCGCAAGACGCGCTTCGCCAATCGCGTGCCCGCCTCGCGCGGTGACGACGCCGCTGGTCCGCGCCGCGGCCTTCCCTGCCGGGTCGAGTGCGACCACGACGTAGTCGATGCTCGTCCCGTCCTGCAGCCCGTCGCCAATCTCAAAGGGCACGATGATGCCCCGGCGATTGCCTTCACCCGCGACCGCGGCCGGCGCCAGCGCGATGGGCAGGTCCGCGATCGGCAGCGCCGACTCAATCAAGCTCAGCGCCGTCGTCTGCGTCCCGGTCGATGGCAGGTAGACCCGGCGATGCAGGAGCGACACGCCTGGCGCGCGCGTCCGCACCGTCAGCTTGCGCGCCCGGTTCTTGCCGGACGCGGCAGGCGGCGCATAGCCAATCAGGTAATAGGCGCGGTTCTCGGCCGCGACCCGCGCCAGCGCGGCGTTCGAATCGTTGCCGAGCAGCGCGCGACCGCCCGTGGCCCCGGCCAGATCGCGCACCGTGCCCGTGTCGAACGGCTCAGGGTCGCGGCTGACGTCAGCCGCGGAACTTTGCAGTCCACGGGGATCCACGGTGTAGATGGCCACGTTCGCGGCACGCGCCGTGTCGATCAGTTTCGAAAACACCTCGTCGTCTCGACCGGTGAGGCGGCCCATCTCGACGGCGTCGAAGTAACCGGGCGGCAGGTCGCCGCCGCGGCTGAACCACAGCACCGCCTTGCGCCGGGCCGGAATGCGCCGCAGTTGCTCGACCACCGAGAGGAGCGCCTTGAAACTCTGGCGCCCGTTTTCGCCGACGCCGAACGTCTCAATGGCCGACTCGAGCTCGGCCAGGCTCTCGGCTGCCGATGCGGTTCCGGCGGCCGCCGCGCCAGGCTGCTCGAGACCGAGGTTGCGCTCGCGGCGGCCCGTGATCCGCGGAATGGTGTTCAACGCCAGCGCGCGATCGCTCGTGAGAAAGAATCCTGAATCGCTGCCCGAGCGAATGATCGCGACGTAGTCGTTGGGGAGCAGCGTCTCCTTGAAGAACCGCTCGCTCACCCGCCGCGCCTGCGCGACATCGTCCGCCTGCAGGCCCAGCTCGTCGAGCACGACGACAAACAGCCCGCCTGGCTCGACCTCGTTGGAGGCAATCCCCGGCGGCAAGGGCCGGACCGCCGCCGTGCTGGAGAGATCGACGAACTGGAACGTCTGGACCTGCTGCGGCACGCCGTCTTCGAGGATCTCGAAGTCTTCGGCGCGGAGGTTGTGCACCGGCGCGCCGTTGGCACTGGTCGCCACCACGTCGATCGTCACCAGGTCGACACCGGAGCGAAACGTGGTCGGCGGCTGGGGCTGTTGTGCGAACCCGGTGGCCAGAGCCAAGCCCACGCCGAGGACGATGAGTGCCCCTCTGATCATGGGGTCCATGTTACGTCACCATACGCGTACGCTTACGGCGTTCAGAATCGCCAGGCCGTACCGACATGCACCAGGCGCGGATGGCCCGGCAAGATGCCTCGCGATCGATCGATGATGAACAGTCGGTCGTCAAGATTCTTGATCGCCAGGAACACCGAACCGCCGCTTCTCGGGATCCGCCACGACGCGGCCAGGTTCAGGTATGCGTAGGCCGGAATCAGGCCGCGCTGACCGTCGGCACTGCCGGTAACGGTGTTCAGGTCGTCGGCGAACTGGCCGCCCACGCGCTGAATTTCCAGCTGCAGGTCGAGGCCGACGGCATGGCGATATCCTGCGGTCGCGGAGGCAGTGGCCTCCGGCGCGTAAGGCAAGCGGTTCCCGGAGATGCTGATGTCTGCAAACCCGGGGACGTTGCTGGTGCGCACGCCGCTAAAGCGGGCCACAGGAAGCCATGTGTAGGCCGCGCCCAGGTACAAGTCATGACCGGTGCCTCGCAGATGACGCCAGTCGACGTCCAGGCCACCCTCCACGCCCTGGTGCAACGTCTGGCCGCCGTTAGTGAGGGCCGTGCCGACGCCGCCAGCCAGGCTCGCAGGAATAATCTGGTTCGCATAGTCGAGGCGGAACGCCGTGGCCTGCACCTTCACACCGCCGATGCGGACCCGCCCGCCGGCTTCATAGTTCCAGCTTCGCTCCGGCTCGAGGTCCACGGTACCGCCAGTGGTGTTGTTGATCACGTCTTCCGCACGCGCGGGCCCGAAGCCTCGGTGGACGCCGGCAAACACCGTGTGATCCGGACCTGGTCCCCATGAGACACCCAGACCGGGGACCAACTCGGTCGTCGAGGTGTCGCCCGATACGCCCAGCAACCGGTTGGTCCGTGTGTAGCTGATGCGCTCGATGCGGGCGCCAGGCGTGACGGTCCAGCTCCCCGCCAGCCACCGGTGCTGCACAAAGGCCGAGACCGCGTCGGTTGTCCGGACGTTACTCTCCACCAGCACGCCGCGGCGTGCCGTCGGGGTCTCACCGTTTTCCTGCAACCGATCCTGGCGTTCGCCGTGCACCCGAACCCCAAAATCGAGCTCCTGGCGCGAGCCGGCGACGAAGTCATGGCGCGCGCGCAGTTCGGCGCCGACCTGCCGATAGCGGCGCAGCCGCCCCTCGTTGCCGCATGAGATGTTGAGGTTGGCCATGCCCGCGCATTGCGGGTCGGCGGCGTCGTTCGGCCGCTGTCCCGAATTGCTGGATTGCCGCCACCAGTCGCGTGCGAAGTGAGAGGCGTAGGCGGAAGCGGTCATCGCCACGCGCGACCATAGCAGCGCCCGATACACGGCAGTGGCACCGGTCCGATCCCCGTCAAACCGATCGTTGGAAAACGGGTTCTGCCTGGGAGCGCGGCGATACTCCAGTTCGCGCAGGCCGCTGTAGGTCACCTGCGACCGCTCGCCGTAGTAGTTGCCTTTCAGGGCCAGCTGACGCGTCGGACCAAAGGCGCGGCTGACCTTCGCCATCACGTCGACCAGCCCGCTGTGCACGTTCTCTCGCGCGCCGTCACTTTGTTTTCGCAACGCGTGCGTCAAGAACCCCGTGTTGCCCCACGTGCCGCCGATCGTTCCCCCCGCATTCAGATAGCCCCGATTGCCGGCGGTGACGGCAATCGCCCCCTTGGGGTGCGACGGCGTGTCGGGAGTGATGTAGTTCAGCACGCCCCCGAGTGTGACCGGACCGTATGCGATCTGGCTCGACCCCTTGAGCACCTCGACTCGATCGAAACGGTCGATCGGAGGATGGTAATAGCTGGCATTGTCCCCATAGGGGGCATAGGACACGGGCAGGCCGTCCTCGAGCAGCAGGACTTTGGACGATCGCGTCGGATTGAGCCCACGAAGGCCGATGTTCGGCCGCAAGCCCAAGCCCTCCTCGTCCCGGACGACGACGCCAGGGATCTTCCGGAGCGCCTCGCTGGTGGTGAACACGTGCGAGGCTTCGAGAGTCTCGCGCGTCAGCAGGTCGAAGCCGCCGGGGAGACGACGCCGCATTTCTTCGGACCCCACCAGCCTGGTGCCGATCACCGTCAACTCCTCGGCGAGTCCGCCAGGCCGCAATCGCAGTTCAATCACGACCGGCAGGGCGTCCACGGTCACGTGTGCCTCGGTCAGAGAGAAGCCGTCGAGTTGGGCCACGACCTCGTAGTCACCGGGCTCGAGCGATTGGAGCACAAAGCCGCCAGCCGCGTCGGACACGGCCGATGCGGAGGCCGGATCAGACGAAAGGCGAGCAGTGACACGTGCACCAGGCACCCGGGCGCCGGTGATGTCCACGACGTGACCGGAAATGGCGGCTCGCGACTGCGCGATGACGGGATGAAGATTTGACAAAGCGGAGATGGCAACAACAACGAACGTGGTCACACCTAACGAGCGCATCAGATTACCTCCGGCGATTGAGGACACCCTCACGCCAGGACTTGTTGGACTACCGCGTCGGCGAGCGGAACTGAATCGTTCAGACACGGCAGAAATCGAACCCGCAGACCCGGTGTGGCGGCGGCGGCCAGCCGACCCTCGAGCTGACTCTCAGCGTTGTCGGCCAGGAAGCCGTAGGGGTAATAGACGGCTTCCGTGAACCCGGCGTCGGCCACGCGCGCCAGCGTTTCTTCGACCGGCGGCTCGGTCCAGCGGCCGCCACGCGTGTGATTGAGCCAGCCGTTCAGGATCAACCCAAAGCGCGGCGCCAGGCGTTTGCGGATGGCGCCGTACAACCGCTCGGTCACGCACCGTCCTGTGTCGATGGGACGGGCAGGCTCGATCAGGGTGCCGTGCGCGGCCAGGACCAGAGCCGTGTTGGGCCCGGTGCCGGTCTCTCCCGCTTCCCTTAGAACGTGCCGCGCCGAGATGTCGGCAAGTTGTTCCACATCGAGGGCCGGCAACACACGCACCGGTGCGCTGCGGCGCGACCGCTTCAGCGCCGACTGCGCCGACTGCCGCGACAGTTCGTGCGTGAACGCTGAATCAGCCGCATACATCGGGGCCACCCACACCGGCTCATCGCCCGGAATGCCGTGGAGCACCACATTCAATGACGGCTGCCGGAATTCGTAGGCGACGTGCACGGTCCATGAACCGGCCGGGTGCGCCGCGAGCGCGGCGCGGGCCGCGTTGGCCTGCGCGCCGGTGATCAGTTCGAGCGGTGAGGAGTAGGCATACTCCTGCCACAGCCGCCGCCGGCCACGTGCCCGCGACCAGGCGATGAACGGAATCGCGGGCTGCGGAATGTCGGCGATGGAACGCGTCAACCCTTGCAGGATGCGCCAGGAGTAGACGAGTTGCTCGACGAATGACGGCGTCAGCGGCTCGCCGTAGGTGACGAGGACGAGATGTCGCATGGTCATGAGGTGGGGCGCAGCTGCAAGGCGATGGACCGGGCGGTGCGGCGCGCCGCCGCAATGGCCTGGTTGAACGAGACGCCGTCGCAGGCGGTGCCGCACACGTCGAGGCCCGGATGACCGGCCAACCGCGCACGGATGCCGTCCACCCGATCGGCGTGCCCGACGGTGTACTGGGCAATCGCCGCCGGCCATCGGAAGATGTCGTGACGCAGGGGCCGGGTGGCTATGCCCATGATGCGGAGCAACTCGCTTCGCGCGAGGCCCAACAACGCCGACTCGTCGAAGCCGGCTACATCGGGCCGCCGCGCGCCGCCCAGGAACACGCGGACGAGCGCCATGCCTTGCGGTGCGCGCCCGGGAAAGATCGAGGACTCCCACAGCACACCCAGTGTTGCCAGCTGCTCGGAGCGTGCGACCAGGCAGCCGTATCCATCAAGGGGACGCGGCAGTGAGGCCGCCGCGTAGCGGAGCGCCACGACGGCCAGCCCGGCATAAGGAATTGACGCCAGCTCGCAGGCCAGCTCGCGATCCAGTTCGCGAACGATGGCGGCCGTGCGATGCGCGGGGGTGGTGAAGACAACCCGATCGGCGGCGATGGTGGTCCCGTCACTCAGCCGCACGTGCCAGCAGCCGGCGGCGCGGGTCAGATTCGTGATGGCGCGGCCGGTCTTGATGCGGGGTGCCATGCGGCCGGCCAACGTGCGCGTCAGCGTTCCGAGTCCCCTGGTGAAACTGACCAGCCGGGCGCGGCCGGTGGCCGCCTTGCGCCGCGCCAGCGCGGCGCGAAACAGGCTGCCATGCTCGCGTTCCCACTCCACCAACACGGGAAACTGCGACCGCACTGACAGCTCCCGGCTGTCCCCCGCGGAAATGCCCGATACCGCGGTGTCCACCAGCGCCTCCGCGACCTCGCGTCCCAGTCGGCGTTCGGCAAACTCGAAGACCGTTTCGTCGGCGTGCGGCGGCGCCGAGGCCGCCCACGGTTCCCTCAAGAGGCGCAGTTTGGCTCGCCAACTGATGGCCGTGGAAGTCAGCAGCGCCGGTGGTGAGTCAGGAACCTGCGCCAGGGCGCCGTGCCGATAGATGAAGCGCCGCCGGGCGGCAGGGTTGGCGGTGACGAGATCGCCCGTGAGTCCGAGTTCCTCGACCAGCGCCATCGTTTCGGGTTCGCGATCAAGGAACCCGTTCGGTCCGGTCTCGATCAGCCAGTCCCCGTCGTCGATGGTTCGGGCGTGGCCCCCGGCCTCAGTTGCCGACTCGATGAGCAACACATCGACGGCGGCGCCCTGCCGCGCCGCTTCAGCCTCGAGCGTGAATGCCAAGGTGAGGCCGGCAATGCCGCCACCGGCCACGATTACGCGTGGTGTCGTCATACGGTGCGGCTGAAGACCGGCTTGGGACCTTCGGTCCTGGCCCGGAGATACCGATCGAAGACCATGCACACGTTCCTGACAAACAGCCGGCCGAGCGGCGTGACGTCGATCGACGCGTCGCCGACGGCGACCAGGCCATCTGTGGACGGCGACTCGGGAGCGGTCAGCTCCCGCAACTCCGCGGCGAAGTAGTTTGAGAAATCGATGCCAAAATCGGCTTCGATCTGCCTGATGTCAACCCGGAAGGTACACATCAGCCCGGCGATCACCTGCCGGCGGACCAGGTCATCGGCCGACAATTCGTAGCCCCGGGCAATAGCGAAGCGCCCGGCGCCGACCGCGGCGTAGTACTCCGGCAGCTTCTTCGTGTTCTGCACGAAGGCGCCGTGGACCTCGCCGATGCCCGAGACCCCGACCGCCACCATGTCCGGCGTCTTCTGAACCGTGTAGCCCATGAAGTTGCGATGCAGGTCGCCACGTTCGACGGCCTGGCCGAGGTCGTCGGCCGGCAGCGCGAAGTGGTCCATGCCGATCTGGCGGTAACCGGCGCCGACGAAGGCGTCGATGGTCAGGGCCAGCAGTTCGAGCTTGAGCCGCGCCGAGGGCATCTCCTCGTTCGCCAGCGTCTTCATGTGCGCGCGCATCCAGGGCACGAACGCGAACGAATACGCCGCCACGCGATCCGGCCTCAGGGCCACCGTCAGTTCCAGCGTGCGCCGAAAGCTGTCCACGGTCTGCAGCGGCAGGCCGTAAATCAGGTCCACGTTGACCGACGAGAAACCCGCGGCCCGCGCCTCGACGATCTGGCTGCGGGTCAGTTCGTGGCTCTGCTCGCGGTTGATGGCGTGCTGGACTTCCGGCGAGAAGTCCTGGACGCCCATCGACAGCCGGTTGAAGCCGAGGGCCCGCAACCTGCGAAGGTGAACGACGCTGGTGACGCGGGGGTCGATCTCGATGCCGAGCTCGGCGTCGGCCGTGAACGTGAAGTGGCGATGAATGCGATCGAAGACGCGAGCGAGCTGATCGGCCTCGTAGTACGTCGGGGTGCCGCCGCCCCAGTGCATTTGCGACACCGCGCGGCGGCGAGGCAGCTCCGCCGCCAGCAGATCGATCTCCTGGTCGAGCGCGTCCAGGTAGCCGGCCGCCACGTCGCGGTGGCTGGTGATGATGACGTTGCAGCCACAGAACGCGCAGCGCGCTTCGCAAAACGGCAGATGCGCGTACAGCGACAGCGGGTGCTGCGCATCGGCGTCAACCCTGGCCAGCCGCTCCCGATAGTGCGAGTCGCCGACGCCCTCGTGAAATTCCACGGCGGTCGGGTACGAGGTGTAGCGCGGGCCGGGACGATCGTAACGCTCCAGCAGCGCCAGGGTGGAGGGCGCGGCGCCGATCAGGTCGCGCATGATGCCTCGGTGACGGCAAAGCAGTGCACTTCCTCGATCAACGCCTCGACCGACGCGATCGGCGTCTCGGGGAGGATGCCGTGCCCCAGGTTCATGATGTGGCCCGGGCGGCCGGCCATCCGCCGCAGTACGTCGGCAGCGCGTGCGCGCACCACCGCCGGGTCGGCGAAGAGGGCGTGCGGATCCAGGTTGCCCTGCAGCGCGACGGCCGGCCCGACGCGGGCCGCGACGTGATCGATCGGCGTCCGCCAGCACACGCCAAGCACCTCGGCGCCGGCCGACGCCGCCGCTTCGATCAGGTGGGGCGCGCCGTTGACGAAATAGATGATCGGCACGCCGAGGCTCCGCACGCCATCGATAATCTGCTTCACGTAGGGCAGCGCGAATCGATCGTAGTCGGCCGCGCCGAGGATGCCCGCCCACGAGTCGAAGATCTGGACCGCCTGCACCCCCGCCTCCACTTGCATCCGCAGGTAGTCCACCATGGCGGCCGCCAGTTTTTCGAGCAAGGCTTCAAGGGTCGCCGGTTCGGCGAACATCATCCGCTTGACGGCACCGAACCCCTCCTTGCCTTCGCCTTGCACGAGGTACGCCGCCAGCGTGAACGGCGCTCCACAGAACCCGATCAGCGGCACCTTGCCCTCGAGTTCGCGCCGCAGCAGGCGGACCGCGTCGGCCACGAACGGCACCACCTCGGCGGCCGGTTGCGCTTCGAGCGCGTCCACCTGGGCTCGCGACCGAATCGGATCCGCGATCTTCGGCCCCGGTGAGAACGTCATGCGGATGCCGAACGCGTCGAGCGGCAGCAGGATGTCCGAGAAGAGGATCGCCGCATCCAGCGGAAACCGCCGCAACGGCTGCAGCGTCACCTCCGCGGCGAGTTCCGGGGTCCGGCACAGGGTCAGAAACTCGACGCGGCTGCGCAGTTCGCGGTATTCCGGCAGGTAGCGGCCGGCCTGGCGCATGATCCACAGCGGCGTCCGGTCCACGGGCTGCCGCCGGCAGGCGCGCAGGAATCGGTCGTTCATCGGGTCATCTCCCGGAAGGTCATGCGGGCGGCCTCGACGGTTTGCGCGATCGCTGCCTGGTCGTGCGCCATCGAAACGAAGGCCGACTCAAACGGCGACGGTGGCAGCAGCACGCCGCGGGCGAGCATGCCTCGGAAGAAGGTGGCGTACGCCTCGCGGTCGACCCCTGCCGCGTCCGCCCAGGACCGCACCGGACCACCCGAGAAGAACAGGGTCCACATCGACCCCACGCGCTGAACGAGCGCGGCCACGCCTGCGGCGGCAATCGCCTGCCGTAGCGACGACTCGAGCGCTTCCCCCGTGCGCTCCAGGCCCTCGTAGAGATCCGGCGTGGCATCGATGGCCTCGAACGCCGCCAGTCCCGCCGCCACCGCAAGCGGATGCGCGGCATAGGTTCCTGCCTGATAGACCGGTCCGGCGGGAGCCACCAGGTTCATCAGCTCTCGCCGGCCGCCGAACGCCGCCAGCGGTAGCCCGCCGCCGGCCACCTTGCCAAGCGTGATCAGATCCGGTGTCACGCCGAAGCGCGCGGCGGCGCCGCCGCGGGCGACCCGGAACCCGGTCATCACCTCATCGAAGATCAGCACGGCACCGTGCCGCGTGCAACGCTCGCGTAAGGCGTGCAGGAATCCCGCGGCTGGGGGCACGCAGCCCATGTTGCCCATCACCGGCTCCACGATCAGCGCGGCGATCTCGCCGGGGTAACGGTCGAAGCAGCGGTCGACGCTGGCCAGGTCGTTGAACTCGGCCACCACCGTGTCGGCGGCGGTGCCGGCGGTCACGCCTGGCGAATCCGGAACACCGATCGTGGCCGCGCCGGAGCCGGCACTGACCAGGAACATGTCGGCGTGGCCGTGGTATCCCCCCGCGAACTTGATGAGGCGCGGGCGGCTGGTCGCGGCCCGCGCCACGCGCACGGCGCTCATCGTCGCTTCCGTGCCGGTCACCACCAGGCGGACCATCTCGCAACCCGGCACGCGCGCGGTGATGCGCTCGGACAGCTCAACTTCCGGCGAAGACGCCAGGCCGAAGACGACGCCGCGGGCCACCGCATCGACAATGGCCTTGGCGATCGCCGGGTGGTCGTGGCCCAGCAAGGCCGGGCCCCACCCTCCGATCCAATCCACGAAACGGCGCCCGTCCAGGTCTGTGACATGGGCGCCATGCGCCTCGGCGATCGCCAGCGGCTGCATACCCATGGCCTTGAACGCCCGCACCGGCGAGTGCACGCCGCCCGGCGAGATGCGCAGCGCCCTCGCCTCCCATTCGATCGCGATCGGCGATGCGCCGATCACGATGCCCTGCCCGACAGCGCGATGGCCAGCGGCTTAGCGAAATAGGTGATCAGGATGGTGGCGCCGGCCCGCCGCAAGCTCACAGCCGTCTCGAACATCGCGCGATCCAGGTCAAGCCAGCCGCGGTCCGCGGCGGCGTGCATCATCGCGAACTCCCCAGACACCTGGTAGGCCACCACCGGCACGTTCACGCACTCGCGCACGGCGCGGATCACATCCAGATACGGCAAGCCTGGCTTCACCATCACCATGTCCGCGCCCTCCTCAACATCCGCCATTGCCTCGCGCAGCGCCTCGCGAACGTTGGGCGGGTCCATCTGATACCCGCGCCGATCGCCGCTCTGTGGCGTGGATCCGGCGGCCTCGCGGAAGGGGCCGTAGAAGGCGGACGCGTACTTGACCGCGTAGGAGACGATGGCGCGATCGGCGAAGCCGGCGCCGTCCAATGCGGTTCGGATGGCCGCGACGCGACCGTCCATCATGTCGGACGGCGCAATCACGTCCGCGCCCGCGCGCGCATACGTGAGAGCCGCCTGCGCCAGCAGCGGCAGGCTGGCATCGTTGTCCACCTCGGCCTCGTGGAGCAGGCCGCAGTGGCCGTGATCGGTGTATTCACACAGGCAGACGTCCGCCCACACGCTGATCGCCGGGGCGGCCACCTTGATCAACTTGATCGCCTGTGGCACCGGGCCTTCGTCATCCCACGCGCCGCTGCCCTCGGCGTCCTTACGTGAGGGCACGCCGAACAGCAAGACCGCGCGAATGCCCAAGGCCGACAACGCCGCCGCCTCGAGCACCGCGAGGTCCGGCGACAGCCGCGCCTGACCGGGCATCGAGGCGATTGGTTCGCGCCGGCCGTGCCCATCGCACACGAACAAGGGCGCCACGAGCTGCCCGGCTGAGAGCCGCGTTTCGGCGACGAGTTCGCGGATCGCGGCGGTCCGACGCAAGCGGCGGCCGCGATGGAAATGGGTGTTCATGCCGGTGCTCGTACGGGCGCTGACGCACACTCCGCGAGAATGTCGCCTGCCCCTTGCTCGACAAGGCGCGCTGCCGCGAGGCGCCCAAGCGCGACCGGGTCGGCGCCAGTCATCGCCAGGCGAATCGCGATCGGGGTCCGCACGCCAAAAACACCGGCCGCAAGGTGGATGCCCGCGGGCAGCGCCGTGGCAATCGCCCCGACCGGGACCGAGCACCCGCCACCCAGCGCGTGCAGCAAGGCGCGCTCGGCGTCAACCGCCCGCCTGGATGGAGGGTCGTCGAGGACCGCAAGCCGGCGGCAGACGTCCGCCTCCGTCGCTCGGCATTGCACCGCCAAGGCGCCTTGAGCGGGAGCAGGCATGATCACGCCCGTCGAGAACGTTTCCGTGATCGTGTGCTCGAGGCCGAGCCGCTCGAGCCCGGCGCGTGCCAGGATCACGGCGTCGAGGTCCGCGCCTACTCGTGCGACGCGCGTCGGAAGGTTCCCGCGCAATGGCACGAGGTCGAGGTCGGCGCGAAGCAGGCGCGCTTGCGCCATGCGTCGCGTGCTGCAGGTGCCGACGCGGGCGCCGGCAGGCAGCCGCTCGAAGGTCAGGCCATCGCGGGCGCACAGCACGTCTTCCACGGGACCGCGGCTGGGGATGGCCGCCACCACGAGCGCGGCGCTCGACTCCACCGGCAGGTCTTTGTAGCTGTGAACGGCGACGTCGATGTGTCCCGCCATCAGCGCCTGCTCCAAGGCCGCGGTGAAGAACCCCGTTCCCTCGACGTGCCAGAGCGGCACATCGAGGATGCGATCGCCCGCCGACACGATTTCCACCAGTTCGACCTCGAGACCGGCATGAGCCGCGGCCAGACGGGCGGCAATATGGCGGCTCTGCCACAACGCCAGCGCACTTCCGCGCGTGCCGAGGCGCAGTTTCATGCCTCGGCCTGCCCGGCGCGTGATGCGGTCGCGCCGGTCCCGCCTGAGGCCGACGGCCGAAGCGCCTCGCGGTCCGCCCACCGCCGCAGCCACGCCAGTTCCCGCGCAATCACGGCCTCCACACGGGGCGCCTCGCTCGACCGCTGCGCGCGGGTGGCGTCGGCCGCCTCCGCGAGAAGGCCCAAGTCGATGCGTTCAACGCCACCGGCCACGACGGGCTCGACGCTCGGCGGCATCGACAGGTCAACAATGAACAGCGGCCGCCCGCCGGCATGCCGCGCGCGCAAGTGCTCGCGGGTGATCAACCACTCGCTGCCGTTCACGGCCGAGATGATGGCGTCGGCGCGGAGGATTTCGTCCTGAAGGGCGTCAAGCCCGACGGCCTCGGCGCTGACGCCACGAGCCAGTTCCACGGCACGAGCGGCGGTCCGGTTGGCGATGACCAGCGACCCGGCGCCGGCGGCCTTCAAGTGGCGGGCGACCTTTCGCGCGGTGTCTCCCGCGCCGACGATCAAGACGCGGCAATCGGCGAGAGGCACCCGCGCCGACAGCCAGTGAATGCCGGTTGACGCCACGGACACGGCGCCCTGGCCGATGGCGGTTTCCGCACGGGCGGCGCGGCCGGCGCGAATGGCGCCACGAAAGACGCCGACCATGAAGCGGCGGGCGCCGCGCGAGGTGTCCAGTGCCCGGCGCGCCTGCCCCAGCACCTCGGCTTCGCCGACCACCGCCGACTCGAGGCCGGTACAAACCCGGAACAGATGGTGGGCGGCCGCCTCGCCGGCCAGCCATGACGCGGGCCCGGTAAGGTCCTCAGGGCGCGCACCAATGGCCGTCGCCAGGCTGCCGGCCGCGACCACATCGTCCTGGGGATCGCGGCAGCACCAGTACAACTCGACCCGATTGCAGGTCGTCAGCAGGATGGACTCGATGCCGTGGCTGGTCATCGAAGCGTGAATTTCGGCGGCGGCGCCCGGTGTGGCCGCCAGGGCGGCGAGGCCGTCCATGCCGTGAGTCCGATGGCTGATCGACAGAACGCGGAGAGGCGCGAGCGCGGAGGGCGTTGACGGCGATATCGCTGGCGAAGGAGCAAGCACGGTTACGCCCAGACTAGCGAGCGCGTGCCGCCGCGACAATTCGCAAGAGTGCGGAGGACGCCTCCGTAGAACTACGGAGACGGCAGATCGACGATGCCTTCGCGGATCGCCACCTGCGTGAGCAGCGCCACCGATCGCACGCCCAGCTTGCGCATCAGGTTTGCCCGATGCGTCTCGACCGTGCGGGTGCCGATGTCCAGCGTCGCGGCAATCTCCTTGGTCGTCAAACCACGGGCCAGCAGGATCAGGACCTCCCGTTCACGGTCGGTCAGGGCGCGCAGATCGGGCATGGCGGGGCTGCTGCCCTTGAGAAGCGCCGCCATCTGCTGCTGAATCGCCGGACTGAAATACGTCCGGCCGGCCATCACGGCATCGATCGACGCGGTCAGGTCCTGGACGGCGGAATCCTTCAGCAGGTAGCCGTTGGCTCCCTCTTCCATGGCCCGGACCACGTATTCGCGGCCGGCGTGCATGGTCAGGACGATCACCTTCAGATCGGGGCGCTCGGCCTTGGCCACGCGCAGCACCTCGATCCCGTCGAGGCCTTCCATCTTCAGGTCGAGCACCAGCACGTCGGCCGCGACCGTTCGCAGGGTGTCGACCGCCTCGTCGCCGTTGGCAGCTTCGCCCACGACGACACATCCCGAACGCGACTCGATGATCCGGCGAATGCCGGCGCGCACGAGCGTGTGATCGTCGGCGAGGATCACCCGCACCCCGGCCTTGCTCACGAGCTGATCTCCACAGGAATCCGCGCCTCGACGCGCACACCCGGGACGTCATAACCGGACACCGAGAGCGTGCCGCCTGCCGCGGTGACGCGCTCCTGCATGCCGAGCCAGCCCAGGCTGGGATGGGCGCCGGGCGACAGCCCCTGCCCATCATCTTCCACAGTCAGGATCACGCTGCGATCGCCGACCTCGAGACGCGCGCGCACCATGCTGGCGCAGGCGTGGCGGACGGCATTGGTCAGGGCTTCCTGCATGACGCGATAGATCACCACCTCGACGTCGGCCGGGAGCGCGTGCGTGCCGGACATCTCGAGCGCGACCGGCAGCCGCGACCGCTCCGACACATCGGCCGCGAGGGCCCTGAGCGCGGCGGCGAGGCCCAGATCGTCCAGGGCCGAAGGCCGCAAGAGGTTGCTGAGGTCTCGTACCTGCGCCAGCGCCTGCCCCACTCGCGCGCCGGCACTGGTGTGACCATCGAGGTCGAGTTCGATCTTGACGGCGGTCAAGGCCTGCCCGGCCTCGTCATGCAATTCACGGGCGATGCGCCGCCGTTCATCTTCTTGCGCCCTCAGCAGCAGCCGGGTCAATTGTTCGAGTTCCGCGGTTCTGGCGGCCAACCGCGCCCGCTCATCGCCGAGGACCAGGAAGAGCAAACCGAGGCTGATTGCAAACAGGAACAGCACGTCGATGAAGACACCGTAAAGCACGGCCGCGCCAAAGCCGCGCAGAAGCGGATAGTCGAGATGATGGACGCCCCACAGCACAAACGCCCAGGTCAACACCGTCGTCGCGCCGCTGGGGCGTTTTCCACGGGCGCGCCAGAACACGATGCCGGTCCAGATGGTGACCGACGCCAGCAGGATGGTCGAGGTGACGCCGGCCACGAGCATGCTGTGCATGCCGAAGATCGTCAGCCACGCCCAGGCGACCATCAACGGCGCGATCACCAGATGCCACGGGCGCCAGACGAAGCCCCGCGAGAACTGCCAGGCGGCCACCAGCAGCAACATGGCGCTGAGGCCGGTCATGACCTGGTGAACAAACAGCCAGATCATGTCGCGTCGAACCAGGAAGGCCGACATCGCCGACAGCCGCACCACGTAGAGGAACCAGGCGGCGGACCAGGTGAGGAAGTAGTCGCGCCGCTGGCGCAACCACAACACGTAACAGGTGATCGCCAGCGCCGTGGTCAGCACCGACTGGAAGCCCAGGACGCTGCACTCGACAAACGTGCGATCGAGAGTCACGACTGGCAAGTTATCACGGCACGGCCGGGCACAGTGTCCGCAGGAGTTGCGCGACCGTCTCGAAGTCGGCTCGCGGAGACACGTGATGCGGAACGCCTTCGGCCGCCAGCGCCGCTGACGTCGTCGGACCGATCGCCACGATCGCCGCCAACGCGGCCAGTCCGTCCGCACCGAGTGCACGCACCAGACCGTGCGCCACGGACGGACTCGCGACCACGACGGCGTCGGGACCAGCGGCGCTCCAGTCCGAGAGAATATCCGCCTGGGGCCTTGGAACCATGCGGTAGGCGACGACTTCTTCCACTGCCGCACCCGCTGCGCGCAACTGGGTGGCAAGCAGGGGATGCCCTTCTGCCACTGCCGGCAATAGCACCCGCCGGCCACGCCAGTCTTCGCCGGCGAGGACGGTCCACAATGCGGCCGCGCCGTCGCCATCGCCCACCAGCGGCGATGTTTGCACGCCGGCACGAACCACGGCCTCCGCGGTCCGCGGGCCCACGGCAGCCGTGCGCACGCCCGCCGGCCATGGTGTTGAGCGGGCACGCGTGACGGCCCGGGCCGCACGGGCACTCGAGAACACGATCAGGTCGAAATCCGCCAGGGCCTCGGCGGCCGCGTGAAGCGGATGAGGATCAACCGGCGCCTGCTCCTCCAGGACCTTGCACCACACGGGGACAAAGCCCTGATGGCGCAAGGCCCGGCTCAATGCGCCATCGTCCGGTTCGTCCCTGGTCACCGCCACTCGCCATGGCGCCGAGTGAGACCCTGTGCGTGACATCTCGTGACGAGGATAGCGGCAAACTCCGGGCGAGACTAATCACTTCGGTTAGAATTCGGGCGCCGCGCCTGCTATACCGGCCGGCAAAGGGAGAAAGCATGCGTGCACGCGTCGTAATTGCTCTGGTCACTACCGTGGCTGCGGGATCGCTGGTCGTCGGCCAGTCCCCCAAGCGGCTCAACCCCGTTATTGAATTGCTGTCGCAGAAGAAGCCGGTCTTCGGCCTCTATGCCCCAGCCAACCGGCGGATGGGCGGCGGCCGCCCTGGCGCGGCGCCGGGCAGCGTCGTCACGCCGCCGGTCGAGTTGCCGCAGAAGACCGCGGTTCAGCTCGCGGCCGAAGCGCTGGCCAACAAGAACACCGACTTCATTTTTGACGGAACGATGGAAGGCGGCATGGAACGCGGGCTGCCGCCGTTCACGGCATTTGTGAAGGGGATGTCAGGCTCGGGCTCATTCCTCAAATCGCCAAATGGCATGTTCACTCACCCGCTGGTCGTGAAGATGCACGAGATCGCGCCGGACCCGAAGGTCGCCGCGGTCAGCATCGGCCAGCAGCTCAACGTCGGCGTGAGCGGCATCATGTTCGTGTCGGTTGAGAGCGCCGCCGAAGTGAAGGCCGGCATCGACGCCATGCGCTTCAAGTCCAAGGGCGGCACGCGCGCCGAAGACGTCGGCCAGGCGCCGGCGCTGTGGGGCATGAGCGAGAAGGAATACAAGGACAAGGCCGACCTCTGGCCGCTCAACCCGAACGGCGAGCTGATCAACTGGACCATCGTCGAAAGCAAGGAAGGCCTCGAGAAGGTCCGCGAGATCGCGGCCGTCAAGGGCATCGGCGTGCTGTGGCCCGGCGCCGGCACGCTGCGCGGTATCTTCTCGACGGTGCAGCCAGACGGCACTCGTAAGCTGGACGAAGCGGCGTGGGAAGCGTCGATTCAGAAGGTGCTGGCGGCGTGCAAGGAATTCAACGTGCCGTGCGGCTACCCCGCCAACGCCACCGACATCGAGATGCGCATGAAGCAGGGCTTCAGCGTGTTCGTGATGAACTGGGGCGATGCCGGCTTCAAGGCGATTGAAGTCGGCAAGAAGGCGGCCGGCCGCTAGCAGCTAACGCACTTGTGATTGTTCCTGGCCCCGAGACCCTCAAGCAACTTGATGGTCTCGGGGTACGGCTGCGTGCGCTGCACCGGCCCATTGGCCATGTCCACCGTCGTCTGGCCGCGACGATTCACGATCTTCACGTCGGCGCCCTTCGACACGAGATAGCGAATCATCTCGTTGTCGCCGCGTGACGCGGCGTTGTGCACGGCGGTGCTGCCGTCCTCGTCTTCGGCGTTGACGTCCACGCCCACTTCCTCGACCAGATACTTCACCGCCGCCATCATGCCGGTGGGCGCGAAGCGGTGCGCGTTACCGGCGAAACCCTCGCTGTAGCCGGCGCCGGCCGCGGCAACCAGCGGCGGCGTGCCGGGTCCGCCAACCGGCAGGGCCGGCCGCTGGGGCGCGGCACTGGCGTCGCCACTGCGGGTGCCGCCCTGGAAGTCGCGGCCACCCGCCGGCTTCATGGTGGGAACGTTGGGGTCGGCGCCACGCGAGATCAACAGCTTCATCGCCGCGATGTCGCTGGCGTAGGCGGCGCGCCAGAACGGGCTGGCGCCCGAATCGTCGGTGCGCAGCAGGTCGAAGTTGTACTGCGTGAACCAGGTGTTGCGATTGGTGCGGGCGTTGGGGTCGGCGCCCTGGTCGAGCAGCCTGGTCATCAGCTCGAGGTAGCCCATCTTCTGCTGCAGGTAGGCGCGCGGCTGCGGATAGAACGAACGCGGCTGCCACTGGACGTTGATCACCGCATAAAGCGGCGTCACGCCGCCTTCGCTCGCCAGGTTCGGGTCGGCGCCGTTGTCGAGCA
Source organism: Vicinamibacterales bacterium (assembly GCA_041659285.1). Classification (NCBI taxonomy): domain Bacteria; kingdom Pseudomonadati; phylum Acidobacteriota; class Vicinamibacteria; order Vicinamibacterales; species Vicinamibacterales bacterium. The sequence goes on from JBAZYO010000002.1 coordinate 372,364, forward strand.
GGTAGCTCACGGTGTCGAAGTGGCCGTTGATGGCGGCCACCAGCATCGCCGTGGTCCGGTCGCCGGCGCCGCGCTGGTTGATGTTGGCGCCGCCCTTGACCAGGGCTTCGACGGTGGGCAGCGCGCCCTGACGGGCCGCGAAATGCAGGGCCGCGAGGCCGCCGTGCTTGCCGATCAGCTCGTTGTAATTGAACTGGCGCGTCACGCCCGGCACGTCCGGACCCGGGCCGCGAGCAGGCGCCGGACGCGGCACGCCGTTCTGGTCGACGTCGGCGGTCATGGTGAGGGCGGACAGATCCTGGACACGTGAGGTGAGGCCGACGTCGGCGCCGCGCGCGATCAGCATCCTGACGACGTCCACGCGATCGGCGGCGGCGGCGAACATCAGCGCCGTCTGGCCGTTGGCGGTCTCTTTGATGTTCAGGTCGGCGCCGTTCTCAATCAGCATGCGCACCGATTCGGTGCTGCCGGCATGCGACGCCTGCATCAGCGCCGTGGCGCCCGTCGCGGTGGTGGCCGATACGACCGAGCCGGCGGCGATCAGTGGGGCGATCACGGAGGCATTGCCGATCTGGGCCGCGAGGTGCAGCGGCGTGTAGCCGCCGAGGCGCGTCCTGGCGCCGACGTTGGCGCCGGCATACAGCAGCATCGAGGCGAGTTCGGCGTCACCGTTGAGCGCGGCCCAGTGGAGCGCCGTCATGCCGTCGCCCTGGGCGGCGTTCACGTCCACGCCTTCCTTCAGGAGCTTCTTCACCGCGGCGGCGTCCCTCGCCATGGCCGCATCGGCAATTGGCGCGGTGGGCGCTGCCTGGAGAGAAGCAACGAGACCGACGATGGCGAGGACGGTAGCGAGTCTCTTCATATGCGTTCATCCCGGGGTCCGGCTAAAGCCGGACACTACATCAGACGGCGGTGGGCGCGGGCGCGGAGTTCAAATCCATCGCGCTCGTGCTGTCACCGAACACATCCATCTCGAGGCCGACGCTGCGCATCGCCGCCAGCATGGCATTGGCCATCGGCGTGCCATCGGCGGCCTTGATGTGCAGGTTGCCCTTGAGCGCGCCGCCGGCGTGGCCGGCGAAAAACAGCGGGCAGCGCTTGTGGTTGTGCACGTTCTAGTTGCCCATCGGCGAGCCGTAGATCAGGAGCGAGTTCTCGAGCAGGTTGCTGTCGCCGTCCGGCGTCTCCTTCAGCTTCTTGAGGAAGTACGGGATCAGGCTGACGTGGTACTTGTTGATTTTCGCCAGCTCCAGGATGCGATCGTCGCGGTCCTGGTGATGCGAGGCGATGTGGAAGCCGGTGTTGACGCCGGTTTCCGGATAGACGCGGTTCGAGACATCGCGGCTCAGCTTGAAGGCCACGACGCGGGTGACGTCCGACGCGAACGCCACCACCTGCATGTCGAACATCAGCTTGACGTGCTCGTCGTAGGAATCCGGCACGCCGATGGGCGCGCCCGGCAGCGTGCGCTGGTCGCCCGCGGCGTTCTGCGCTTCCACCTTCTGGATGCGCCGCTCGATCTCCCGCACGTCGTCCAGGTAATCGCTGAGGCGGGCCCGGTCGGTGGCGCCGAGGCTGGCCTTCAACTGGTTGGTGGACTGCGTCACCCAGTCGAGGATGCTGCGGTCGCGGCGGCGGCGGGCCGCCCGCGCTTCGGGCGTGGCGCCGATGCCGAAGAGCTGGTCGAACACCGCGCGCGGATCGCGAATCATCGGCAGCGGCTCGCTCGGCGAGGCCCAGCTGATGGAGTCGGTGTAGGCGCACGAGTAGCCGTAGAAGCAGCCGCCGGCCTGGTCGACGTTCTCCACGCACAACTGCATCGACGGCATCGGCGTTTCCTGGCCGTACTTCTGCGCGAACAACTGGTCGAGCGAGGTACCGGCCTTGAGGTCCGAGCCCTGCGTCTGGTGCGGATGCGACTGCGTCAGGAACACGGCCGCGGAGCGGAAGTGGTCGCCGCCAATCTCTGGCGGCAGGAACGCCTCGGCGTTGCGCACGTCGGTGTTGCTGACAATGGTGATGTAGTCACGCCACGGCTCGAGTGGCGCCATGCTGGTGGGGCTGAGGTCGAACGCGGCGCCGGTGGTCGCCGGCGCCCAGAGGTTCTTCTGGATGCCGAACGCGGTGCTGCCCGCCGAGCCGTGCACCATCTCCATGGCGACCAGGCGGACCTTGCGGGTCGCGGCGGCCGCGCGCGCCGGCACCATGGCGTCGAGGAGCGGCAAGGCAATGGTGGCGCCGAGGCCCTTCAGGACGGTGCGGCGATCCAGGTGCTTGCCGGTGATGATGTTCATGTTTTCGCCTCGTTACTCGGCGGCACTAAAGTGCCGCCCTTCTGGCACTTCTGGTCATGGGACTGTCGTGGCGGGTTCGGCGGCGCGACCCATCGTGAACAGCGGGCTGGTGGCCACGCCCAGCACGAACGCCGACATCTTGTTGCCGCGCGCGGCGGCGTCACGCACCAGGCGGCGAACGGCCCACATGTCTGGCGCCTCGATGCGGCGGCCCAGCGCGTAGGTCATCAGGTTTTCCGTGAAGCTGAGAAGGAACACATCCTGGTGCTTGAGCAGCGCCGCGCGCAGGCCGGCCGAACCGTTGATTGGAGTGCCGTCGTAGAGCGTGCCGTTCGGGTCCACCGGCATGCCGTTGTCCTTGATGCGGTACTTGCCGGTGACGTCGAAGTTCTCCAGCGCGAGGCCCAGCGGGTCGATCACGCGGTGGCACGACGTGCACTGCGGGTTCTTGCGGTGCTCCTCCATGCGCTCGCGCACGGTCAGCACCTTGCCCGACACCTCGCCCTTCGTCTCCTCGAGCGCCGGCACGTTGGGCGGCGGCGCGGGCGGCGGCGAGCCCATCATCACTTCCATCACGAACTTGCCGCGCATGACCGGCGACGTGCGATCGGCCACCGACGTCAGCACCAGCACGCTGCCATGGGTCAGGATGCCGCGCCGTTCGGCGGGCAAGGTGACGCGGCGGAAGGCGTTGCCGGCGACGTTGGGAATGCCGTAGTGCCGGGCGATGCGCTCGTTGACGAACGAGTAATCGGCCGTCAGCAGGTCCATCACGCTGCGATCTTCGCGGACGATGGAGTCAAAGAAGAGTTCCGATTCCTTGACGAACGCATCTCCCAGCGTGCGGTCGAAATAGGGATAGGCCACGGCATCGGGCAACACGCCTTCGACGTCGCCGAGCCGCAGCCACTGCCGGGCGAAGCGCTTCGACAACGCCTCGGACCGGGGATCGGCAACGAGCCGGGCAATCTGCTTCTCGTAAACGCCCGGCGCGCTCAGCCGGCCCTGGCTGGCCAGCTTCGTGAGCTCGGCATCGGGCGCCGCGCCCCAGATGAAGTACGACAGCCGCGACGCCAGTTCGCCGTCGCTCAGCCGATAGGACTGTCCCGCGCGCAGCGCCGCCGGGGTGTTCTCCAAGCGAAACAGGAACTGTGGACTCGCGAGGATGGCCTCGATGGCGCCGCCAATGGCGTACTCGAAGTCGCCTTCCTTGCGGCCATCCGCGTAGAACTTCATCAGGCCGGTGAGATCGCGCTCCGCCACGTTGCCGCGGAACGCCTGGGTCGCGAGCGTGCGGACGATCTTGCTCGCGCACGCGCCTTCATCCGCCGCCGAGGTGGGACGGCACGTGAAGACCCTGCGGCGGCTCGCCGTGTCGGAAATGCCGGTGACGTTGTAGGGCCCGACGATGCTGAAGTCCTTGACGTGAGGGAGCGTGGTGATGCCGACGGCGACGCCGATCTGCGTGTCGGCGAGCGTGTGATCGATCGGCGCAACCAGGTCGTTGACCGGGCCTTCGAACCGCTGGATGAACGCCGCCGTCACCCTCTGCACGCCGGCCGTCACGTGAATGGGCGGCATCTTCAGCGACAGCCCGGTCGTGGTTTCCGCCATCAGCGGGTTGATGGTCATCAACGCCTTGCGCTCGCCGTTGATGGAGACCTCGACCTGCTCGCCTTCGTTGGGGCCGCCGAACAGCACGCCGCAGGCGTTGCTATGCAGTTCGACCTTGAACACGTAGTCGCCGTCGGCCGGGAACGTGTGCGGCACCGAGAGGCCGCCGCGCGTGCCGAACGGCGCGCCCTCGGCGCGCGACAACTGCGACGCGGTCTTCGGCACGCGGTAGTTGGTTTCGGTGGCGGGCGCCTCGGGGTCGCCGATGGCCAGCGCCGTGACCCGGGCCGCCGCCCGCAGGTAGCTTTCCATCAGCGTCGGCGAGAACGCCTGCGCGTCCGCAACGTTGTCGAAGCCGTCGCTGATCGTGTCGGCCGGCAGCAGGCTGGCGACGTCGATGTCGATGCCCAGCATGTCTTTCACCGCGCGCGCATACTCAGCGCGATTCAGCCGCTGGAACGGCCGCGAGCCGGGGTTGGGATTGAGCGCCGCGGCGCGATCGACGCGCGCCTCCAGCGCTTCGGTCAGCGCCGTGATCTGTTCGGGCGCGGGCCGGCGCGCGCCCGGCGGCGGCATCATTTGCGACCGCAGCTTCCGGATCATCTTCTCGGTGACGGCCACGTTGCCGGCCGCCTTCGAGGCGTCGAATGATGCGAGCGTCAACTGGCCGGCCTTGCCGCGATCGCTGTGGCAGCCCGCGCAGTATTGCCTGACCATGGCCGTCTGGTCGGCGGCGCTGAACGCGGGGGCTGGCGGGGTGGCCGGGTGTGAAATCGCGGGGGCAACTGGTTGCTGCCCTTCGACTCGCGGTCGCGCACCTGCGATGCGCGGCCGCTCGCTCAGGGTTGGCGGCGCATCAGGCGTTTGGCTGGTCGTGGCCGCCAAGTGCAGGCCGGGAAGGGCGGCGACAAGCACCGCAAGGATGAGTCGCTTCATGGCGTCGTTTTCCGACGCCAGTATAGCGAACTAAGTGTTGTCGTTGCCGAGACATCGAGAGACGTCAGCCGGGCTACCGCTTCAGCAACACATACAAGCCCGGCAGATATGCCATCGACCACGCCACGAAGTGGCGGACCACCGGGAACTCGGCGGGGGGCCAGTCGCGGTACAGCTGGAAGAGGACGACGACGAAGCCGAGGCCGGCGGCGACGGACGTGGCCAGGCCGCGGCCGATCGCCCGCGACACCTCGAGCCGGCCGTCGAGGTGGGTCTGCAAAGCGGCCAGCATGATCCACAGCAGCACCCACGACACGATCATCATCGGGTAGCCGCCGAAGGGCGCCAGCGCGTAGAACGACAGCGCGGCGATCATGCCGCTCAGCAGCCCGCCGATGGCGCCGGGCACCGCCCTGCCCTTGCGCCAGCCAAGGTGGCCACCCAGCGCGGCGAACAACACCGAGCCGTGGATCGTCCCGGACGCAACCTGGTGTTGCGGGATGCCGAGGAACCAGACGTAGTCGGCCACCGTGCTCAGCACGGCGAGCAGCATCGAGCCGATGAGCGCGGGGCCGACCTGGGTCATTACCGTCCCGCGGCGGCGCGCCCGATCTTGATCGCCTCGTCAGCCTGCGCGCCCTGCATCAGCAGCGCGAGAAACCCTTCCTTCACCCGCTGTTCGACGTCCTTCGCGTTGGCGGTGAGCATGTTGGCAAGCTTCACGCGCTTGGTCTCCACCAGCACCTGTTGCGTGCCGGCTTCGGCACCGGCGCGATCGCCGCCCAGCGCCTGCGCCAGGCTGCCGATGCCGCACGCCAGCACGCTGATGTTCGGCAGGTTGGCGATCTCCGCGCGTTGCGCGATGGCTTTCGGATCCTCGAGCATCAGCATGGCGAGCTTGGTGCCCTTGGGATTGGCGGGCGACCAGATGTCGGCCTTGGCCGCGGCGAAGAAGCTGAGCGCGAGCTTGGCTTCCTCGAGGTCGCGGATGTGGGGGATGGTGACGCCATCGGCGCCGGCATCGAAGATCTCCTTGACCCGCGCCTTCGTCGCCTCGGCGCCGTCGGCGCTGATTGGCGGAATGCGGACCAGCAGCGTCTTGCGGCTCGTCGCCTTCGCGCTGCGCAGCCCCTGGGCCATGGCTTTCACTGCGTCGGGGTCGTACGAGCCTTCGAGGTTGAGGAAGACATAGTCGTACAGGGCATTCATGGCGAGCTTCTCGGCGCCGCCGACGGTGTAGAGCGGCTTGGGCCGCGGAGCGGCCGGCGCGCCCCCGGCCGGCGCACCGGCGCCGCCGGGTCCGCCCGGACCGCGGCCGACGGGCGCGTTCTCGTTGGGTGCGTAGACGCCGAACGCGACTTTGCCCTGCGACCAGAGCGGGATGACCTGAGCGTGAGCCGCCGACGCGGTGACAACGGCTGCGACGGTGACAATGGCAGTACGGATGAAGGCTGCGTTCATGGTCCGTAGATGCTAACCGACCGCGCCGTCTTTTTAAATGCAGCCGCAGATTTCACCGATTTCACGGATACGAACGAGCCGCGGCGGCCGTAGGCCGCCTCACGGGAGCGAACGCCACCCGGTTCGCAAGACCGGTTTCGTTGCTGTGAGGTCTTGTGAACCGGGTGGTGTTCGCTCCCGGCCGCCGGTCTTCGACCGGCGGCGCGGCTCGTTGCAGTCTGGTTTCGCGGTCGACAAGCATCCTGGGTTGCCATTTCAGAATCGGCGAAATCTGCGTAATCTGCGGCCGTATTTGATTTACTCTGCGGCTGCAACCGGGAGGGTTCATGACGGACGACAAGAAGTCAGGTGTGTCTCGACGCGACCTGTTGAAGAGGGCGGGAATGGCGGGCGCGGCCATGACGATTCCGCTGACGCCGGTCGGCGGCGGCGATTCGGCGGCAGCAACCACGGCGCCGGCACCCGCAGAGGCCCTGCAGGCCGCACCGCGTCGGGAACCAATCGAGAACCTGACCGCGTCTGAGGCTGACTTGCTCGAAGCCATTTGCGCGCGGATCATTCCGAGCGACGCGAACGGCCCCGGCGCGCGCGAGGCGCGGGCGGCGCACTTCATCGACCGCGCGCTCGGCGGCGCGCTGGCGTCGTCGAAGCCCGCGTATACGGCGGGGTTCGCGGCCTTCGACCGCTACTGCCGGTCGTCGCGCGGCAAGCCGTTCCTGGAACTGAATGAACGCGATCAGGACTCCGTGCTCATCGACGTGGAGACCGGATCGGCGACCGGCTTCCAAGGCAGCTCGGCGGCCTTCTTCGCCATGGTCCGCACGCATACACTCCAGGGCACCTTCGGCGATCCCTACTACGGCGGCAACGCCAACTTCGTCGGCTGGGACCTGATTGGCTATCCCGGCGTGCGCACCAACGTCTCGGCCGACGACCAGCGGCTGGGCGCGAAGCTGGCGCCCAATCACAAGTCGGCGTACGACACCGAGATGTTCACCAAGGCGGTGGCACGTGGGCCCGACGGTCCGCCTGAAGGCGGACGCCACATGGATGGTCCGGCTAACCGCCTACGCCAAGGCTTCGGCGCTCAAGAAGCCGGACACCACATCGTGGAGGGCAAGAATCATGGCCACTAAGCTCAAGCCGACCGACGTGGTGGTGATCGGCCTCGGCGCCGCCGGCGGCGTCGCCGTGTTGCCGCTCACGCAGGCCGGCATCGACGTGGTGGGGCTCGAGGCCGGCACGTGGCTGACGCGCCGCGACTTCGCGCCCGACGAGATCCGCAACAACGTCCGCGACTGGCCGCAGTCGGTGCAGAAGGCGCAGCAGGAAGTGCCGACGCACCGTGTCAACGCCAAGGCCAACACCACGCGCGCCGGCAGCCATCCGATGATGAACGCCGTCGGCGGCACCACGCTCCACTACTGGGCGCAGTCGTGGCGCCTCAACCCGTGGGACTTCAAGGTGGTCAGCGACACCACCAGGCGCTACGGCGCGGCGCGCGTGCCGAAGGGGTCCACGGTGGAAGACTGGCCGTTCGGCCTGGACGAACTGGAAGGCTATTACGACAAGGTCGAGTACGAGACCGGCGTCTCGGGGCAGGCCGGCAACATCAAGGGCGCCATCGACCCGCGCGGCAACATCTTCGAGGGCCCGCGGGCGCGGCCTTACCCGATGCCGCCGCTGCGGAGCACCGGCTTCATCGACCTGATGGCCGCCGCGGCGCGCGGCCTCGGCTGGCATCCCTTCGCCGGCCCGGCCTCGATCAACTCGCGGCCCTACCAGAACCGTTCGGCGTGCATGTACCACGGTTTCTGCAACAAGGGCGGCTGTCACGTGGACGCCAAGAACGGCCCGCACCTCACCACCATTCCCCGCGCGCAAGAGACCGGGCGCCTCAAGGTGGTGACGCGCGCGCACGTCACCTCGATCGACACCGACGATCAGGGGCGCGTCACCGGCGTGACCTACGTCACCGACGGGCAGGAGTTCATCCAGCCGGCCAAGGCCGTGCTGCTCGCCAGCTACACCTACGAGAACAGCCGGCTGCTGCTGCTGTCGAAGTCGAAGGCCTTCCCCAACGGCCTGTCGAACAACCACGGCCAGGTCGGCCGCCACTACTTCAGCCACGCGCAGGGGGCCGGCGTCACGGCGCTGTTCCCGTTCAACATCAACGCCTGGTACGGGCTGCCGGCACAGGGCGTGGCGGTGGACAACTTCGCCGACGACAACTACGACCACGGCGGGCTCGACTACATCGGCGGCGGCAACCTGTGGGTGATGTCGGACCGCCGCCCCATTTCCGCGGCCAGCATGGGCACCTTCGGCCGCACGCCGGCGTGGGGCAAGGAATGGAAGGCGTTCATCAAGGAGAACGCCGACCGCACCAACACCGCCTACATCCAGAAGACGACGCTCCCCTACGAGGACAACTTCCTGGATCTGGATCCGACAGTGAAGGACCCGCTCGGCTTCCCGGTGTGCCGCATCACCGCCGACTACAAGGACAACGAGCGGAAGGTCGCCGCGCACACCCAGGAGCGGATGACCGAGTGGTACAAGGCCGCCGGCGCCGGCGCCACGCAGGCCAACCCGCTCGGCACCATGGGCCCGACGACGCATGCGTATGGCGGGACGAGGATGGGCACTAACCCGGAGACCAACGTGGTGAACGCGTGGGGGTTCTCACACGAAGTGCCGAACCTGGGCGTGCTCGGCGCGTCGGTGATGGGCACCAGCGGTGCGCGCAATCCCACGCTCACTGCGCAGGCGTTGGCGTGGCGCACGGCGGAGTATCTCGCGAAGAATTGGAAGAGCGTGACGTCCTAGGACCTAAGACCTAAGACCTCGGACCTGGCGCCCTGCTACTGAGCCGGCATCCGCTCGTAGATCGACACGAGCGCGCCCTGCCCGATGATGTGGCCCTTGATGGCCTCCATCAGCTGCGTCCGGTTCAGCCCTTCCGCCAGCGGCAACTCCGCGTCGAGCGCGTAGACCGTGAACGTGTAGTGATGCGGCTTGCCGGGAGGCGGCGCCGGGCCGCGATAGCCGGCGCGGCGGAAGCCTGACAGCCCCTGGATCGTGCCCGCGATCTCCGGCGGCGCCGAGAGCGTGGCGTCCATCGGCAGTTCCGCGGGCAGGCCCTTGGCCGTGCCGGGGATCTTGTAGACCACCCAGTGCACGAAGCCACCGGGCATCGGCACGTCGGGGTCGTCACACACCAGGGCAAACTGCCTGGTGGCGGCGGGCGCGCCGCTCCACGCCAGCGCCGGCGACACGTTCTTGCCGTCGGCGGTGTGGTCCTTGGGAATGGTCTCGTTCGCCTTGAGCGTGGCACTGGTGACCGTGATGGCCGCCGGCGTCTGCGCCCACGCCGTGCTCGACGCGCCGAACATGAGCGCCGCGAGCGCCACGCCCCGAACGCTGACTCTGAATCGCATGCTGTCCCCCTAGGGCGGCACTAAAGTGCCGCCCTTCTGACACTTGAGAATTAACCGTCGGGATTATACAGTTGCCGCCATGAATCGAATCTCGAACCGCTGGATAGTGCGCGCCGGAGTCCTGGCGCTGCTGGTGGGCCTGGCCTCGGTGGCCGCGCGAGGCCAAATGGCGCCCAAGGTGGGTGAATGGCCGACCTACGGCGGCGACCTCGCAAACACGCGATATTCGCCCCTCGACCAGATTAACGCCGACAACTTCAACAAGCTGCAGCTGGCGTTCCGGTTCAAGACCGAAAACCTTGGCCCGCGCCCGGAATTCCAGTTCCAGGGCACGCCGCTGATGGTGAACGGCGTGCTCTACGTCACCGGCGGCACGCGCCGGGCCGCCGTGGCGATTGACGCGACGACCGGCGAGACGCTGTGGATACACAGCCTCAACGAGGGCAAGCGCGGCGAAGCGGCCCCCCGCCAGCTGTCGGGCCGCGGCCTGTCCTACTGGAGCGACGGCAAGGAAGAGCGCATCATCTACGTGACGCCCGGCTACCAGATGGTGGCGCTCAACGCCAAGACCGGCCACCCCGTCGCCAACTTCGGCACCAACGGCATCGTTGACCTGAAACAGGGCCTCGATCAGGAGGGCCTGGATCTGACGACCGCGGAGATCGGCCTGCATGCCGCGCCAATCATCTCGAAGGACATCATCGTGATTGGCGCCGCGCATCGTGAGGGCGGCGCGCCGCGCAGCAAGACCAACGTCAAGGGCTACATCCGCGGCTTCGACGTCCGCACCGGCAAGCGGGTGTGGATCTTCCACACCATCCCGATGAAGGGTGAAGCGGGTTACGAGACCTGGGATCCGGACGCCACCGTCTACACCGGCAACGCCGGCGTGTGGGCGCAGATGAGCGCCGACGAAGAGCTCGGCATCGTCTACATGCCGGTCGAGCTCCCCACCGGCGACTACTACGGCGGCCATCGCCACGGCAAAGACAACGTCAAGGACTCCTCGCTGTTCTCCGAGAGCCTGCTCGCGCTCGACATCAAGACCGGCCAGCGCAAGTGGCACTACCAGCTCGTGCACCACGGCATCTGGGACCACGACATTCCGTGCGCGCCGATCCTGATGGACCTGGTGGTGAACGGCAAGCCCGTGAAGGCCGTGGCGCAGCCGACCAAGCAGAACTGGCTCTACGTGTTCGATCGCGTGACCGGCAAGCCGGTGTGGCCGATCGAGGAGCGCCCGGTCGAAAAGGGCGAGGTCCCCGGCGAGTGGTATTCGCCGACGCAGCCGTTCGTGACCAAGCCGCCCGCCTACGAGCGCCAGGGCGTCACGCTGGACGACCTGATCGACTTCACGCCGGAGCTCAAGGCCGAAGGCGCCAAGATCGCCTCGATGTACAAGCTCGGCCCGATCTTCACGCCGCCGGTCGTCAGCAAGTGGGAAGGCCCGCGCGGCACGCTGATGGTTCCCGACGTCACCGGCGGCGCCAACTGGCAGGGCGGGTCGTTCGATCCGGAAACGAAGATGTTCTACATCTTCACCAACGTGGCGGTGACCACGCTCGGGCTGCTGCCGCCTGAGGCGGGACGCTCCGACATGCTCTACGTCCGCGGCGCCGCGCGCAATCCGAACCCAGCGCCCGCAGCGGCGGCCGGCGCCCCGGGCGGTGGTGGCGGCGGCGCCTTGAACGTGCAGGGCCTGCCGCTGATCAAGCCGCCCTACGCGACCATCACCGCGCTCAAGATGAACGAAGGCGAGCTGGCGTGGAAGATCCCGCACGGCGACACGGCGGACAACATCAAGAACCATCCGGCGCTGAAGGGCCTGACCATCCCGCGCACCGGACGCCCGGGCCGCATCGGTGTGCTGACCACCAAGACGCTGCTGATCGCCGGCGAAGGGGGCTTTGCGACGACGCCGCAGGGCCGCGGCGCGATGCTGCGCGCCTACAACAAGGCAACGGGCGCCGAAGTGGGTGCGGTCTACATGCCCGCCCCGCAGACGGGCTCGCCGATGACCTATTCGATCAACGGCACGCAGTACATCGCGGTGGCCGTCAGCGGACCTGGCTTCGCCGGGGAGTTACTGGTTTACAAACTCGCTCAGTAGAAGGGCAACCACGAAGGACACGAAGGTCAATCGCGTCCTTCGTGGTTGTGTTCTATCCGATCGGAATCCAGAAACTCGTCTTGACCAGGAAGATGTTCGAGCCCGGCGCGGTGACCGACCGGAACGCGTCGTTGATGTTCACCCGGCTGCCGAGCACTTCCGAGCCGGCGCGATCCTGCTGCCACACCACATAGAGCGTGCTACCGGCGCGCCATTCCCAGCGCAACACCACGTTGCTGCGGAACGACAGCGTGTTGAAATCGCGGTTCCGCAGGGTCAACGTGCTGCCGCCGGCGTTCACCACCTGGCTGCCGTCCGCATTCACCGACAACACCGTGCCCGACGTGCCGTAGCTCAGACGCTCGCGGCTCCCCGGCGCCAGCAATTCCCCGTAGTCGTAGTAGTGGCCCGAGGCGGCGAAGGGCTCGGCGTAGACGTCCAGATTGAGGTCGGGCCGCAGCGTCAGCCCGAGCCGGAATTCCATCGACGCGGTGCTGCGGTCGATGAAGGCAAACACGTAACGGTTGTCGAAGGTCACCGGGCGGCCGCCGGAGAGCGTGCTGACGTACTGCTGCGGCTCGGTGACACGATCGTAGAACGGCGACACCGTGAACTGCCAGCGCGGGCCGGGACGCATGGAGACGAGGCCGGTCACGCGCCTGGTGGACGCGCCGTCATCGTTGGTCTGGAACACCATCGAGCCCGTCAGCCGCGTCCGCGACGTAGCGCGGTTGCCGACGTTGACGTTGGTGGTCCAGCCGGGCCCCCGCGACATCAGCGGGCCGCCGCGCGTGAGCGACACGCTGGTGGTGGCCAGGTTCCTCGCCACCTGCACGCTGGTCGTCCAGAAGTTGCTCCAGGTCACGTTGAAGGTGCCGCGCAGGTGCCCCGCCTGCATCAGGCCACGCAGCGTGGTGTCGGTCTGGCCATCCAGTTGGAGGTAGTAGCTGCGGAACACCGTACCCGGCTGCGTTTCGCGGTAGCGGAAGTTGGCGTTGGTCAGCCAGCCGTCGGCGCCGTTCAACTGGGCGAAGTCGTTGGTCTCGAAATCCTCGGAGTCGATCTTGGTGTTGGCGCCCCACAGCCAGTGACGGCCGCCGGTCTTGTCGAAGTTCATCTGCACCGACCATCCGGCCAGCGACGTCAGCGTGCGATCCAGGGGTGAGTACTCGCGGTCCGGCCGCTGGGCGTAGTGCGCGCTCGAGCGCTGCACCCGCTCCATCGCGCGCTCGTTACCGTTGATGACCGAGCCGCCGCCCGAGGCGCGGAACTCATACTGACCGCCCTTGAACCGCAGCAGCGTGTTGCCGGCCAGGGCGAGGGCGTTGCGGGTATAGAGGTCGGCGAGCGGGCTGCCTTCCTCGAACTGGCGATGCACGTAATTCACGAGAAAGCCGGCGGTTGACGCCGACTTGCCGAACTCCTGCAGGACGCGGCCGACCATGTGGTACGCGTGCGGCGAGACGTCCACGGTGCGCTGATCCGCCAGGCCGCGCGTGGCCACCTGGGCCTCTTCGTTGTCGGTCACCGCGGTCAGAAAGCCAATCGAGGTCTTCGACGGCAGGCGGCCCGTGAGCTTGGCCGCCGCGAGAATGGTGCCGGAGTCTGGGTACTCGACGTAATCGCCGGTCGCCGGACCGATCGGGCGCGTGCCGATGCGCCGGGAATAGTAGAAGTTGGGATGGCCGATGTTGAACAGCTGCGCGCCCTCGAGGAAGAACGGGCGCTTCTCGGGGAACCGCGTCTCGAAGGCGGTGAGGTTCACCTCCGCGGGATCCGCTTCCACCTGCCCGAAGTCGGGATTGATGGCGGTTTCGAGCGTGAAGTTCGGACCGAGGCCCATCTTGACGTCGGCGCCCACCCTGGCATGCAGGTTCTTCCCATCGTCGAACGGATCACTGGGGTCGCGGTCGCCGTTGATGGTCGAGCCGCCGGCCACGTACGGCAGCGCCTCGATGCGGCGCGGCGGAACCAGGCTGGCGATGCCGGTGAGGTCGCCAAACCGGGACGACCACGCACGAACCGTCCTCGGGATCACGATCCAGTAGTCTTCCTCGTCGAGCGTGGGCCGGAAGCGAAACAGGTTCAGCCCCCACGTCTGATCGGACTGCGGATTGAAGCGCAGTTGCGAGAACGGGATCCAGAGTTCCGCCGTCCACTGATCGCCGGAGACCTGGGTCTCGGCGCGCCACACCGGGTCGAAACCGGCATCGAAGCTGTCTTCGTTGTCGCTGGCGTGAAAGCGGTCGATGCGCACGCCGGAGGCGGTCACGCCAAAGACGACGGCGGTGCGGCGATCGAGGAAGGTGTCGAACGACACCAGGATGTGCTCGGCCTGGTCGGTGTTGTCGCGGCGGCCGAGCGGTGCCTGGATGCGGCCGTCGCGGCTGAACATCCGCGCGCCGACGTAGAGCACGTCGTCGTCGTAGGCCAGGCGGACTTCCATCCGGTCGGTGGGGGGCGAGTTCTCGACCGGCTCCTTCTGGGTGAAGTCGGTGACCGGCGTGGCCTGCTGCCACGCCTCGTCATCGAGCCGGCCGTCGATGCGAATGCTGCCGTTGGCGACGCGGGTCGCGGTGGCGTGCTTGCGATTGGCGGCGCCCGCTGCCGGGGTCTGCGCGAACGTGGTTGGCGCCGAGACGAGCAGACCGGCAAGCGCTAGAACGACGACACGGATAACCAACGGAACCTCACATCACGAGATCGCCACATCACCAAATCGCCAAATCAGGTTCGCTTGACCCGCCCACCCGGAATCGCGAGCGCGGGCTCGAGACGAGCGGCGTCGGCCGGGTTCTCGACGCCGACCAGGATGTAGCCGTCCGACACTTCGGGATCGTACATCTTGCCGCCGCGGCTCGGCAGACCAGTCGAGAAGAACAGGTAGATCACCGTCGCGAGGATCGCGCTCAGCATCGTCATCTCGAAGATGATGATCAGGTTCGACCACATCGGCACGATCGGCATGCCCGAGGTCACGAGCGGCCATGCCCGCTGCCCGGCGCCGAGCAAATAGTAAGTGAGCACCAGCCCGGCGGCGCCGGCGGCCACCGCCGCCCACGGCATGGCGGTCTTCGCATCCCTGTGCCCGAACTCGAAGTGATCGAACGGCTCGGACGAGATCACCGTGATGTCCGCATCCGCGACCCCGGCCGCGCGCAGGTTGTCGACGGCCTGCTGCGCCACGTGGGGATCGTTGTAGAGACCGTAGACGGCCCTCATCGATGCTCCCCCTGGGTCGAGGACGAGTCTGGCGAGAACACTTCGGTGTCGAGCCGTGTCGCCAGCAACGACGCCTCGGCCAGGGTCGCCGTGTCAAGGCGCGACGGCAAGCCGGCTTTCAGCTCCCAAATCGAGATAATCGGCACGAACTTCGCGAACAGCGTGTAGAGCAAGATCATGCCGGCAAAGGTCGCCGCCATGATCGTCAGCTCAACCGGCGTCGCCTCGTAGGTGCCCCACGAGTATGGCAGTTGCTTGTGGGTCAGCGATGGCACCACGATCAGGAACCGCTCGAGCCACATTCCAATGACGACGCCAAACGAGGCGATCGAGCAGCCGAGGATGGTTCGGGTGTACGGATTGGCCAGGATGGCCAGCGGAATCACGAAGTTGCAGATCACCATCGTCCAGTAGAGCGGAGCGTAGGCCCCCCGCTGGGTGGCCCAGAACACCGCCATCTCGCTGGGCTCGTTGCCGTACCACACGGTGAGGCGCTCGGCGAACACGAAGTAGCCCCACAGGATGCTCATGAGCAGCAGCAGCTTGCCCAGGTTCTCGAAATGGAGCGGCAGCAGGTACTTCTCGAGATGCAGGGTCTTCCGCAGCGCGGCCATGGCGAGGATCAAGGCGGCAATGCCGCTGAAGATGGCGCCGGCGACGAAGTAGGGGCCGAAGATGGTCGAGTGCCACATCGGCACGTTCGCCATCGAGAAGTCGAACGAGACGATGGTGTGGACCGAGACCGCGACCGGCAGGATGGCAATGGCCATGATCTGCATGGCCGATTCCAGCCGGTTCCACTCCTTGGTGGTGCCACGCCAGCCAAGCGCCAGGGCACCGTAGATGCGCTTCCGCAGGCCGGTGGAGCGGTCGCGCACGAGCGCGAAGTCGGGAATCATCGGTAGCAACAGGAACAACAGGCTGCCGGTCAGGTAGGTGTTGATGGCGAAGAAATCCCACGCCAGCGGCGAGCGGAAGTTCGGCCAGATCTCGCGGTCGCTCGGATAGGGAAACATCCAGAACGCCAGCCACGGGCGGCCCAGGTGGATGATGGGAAACATCGCGCCGATCGACAGTGCGAACACGGTGATGACCTCGGCGCAACGCGTCACGGGACGCCGCCACCCGGCGTTGACCAGCCTCAAGATCGCCGAGATCAGCGTGCCAGCGTGGCTGATGCCAATCCAGAACACGAAGTTGGTGAGGTACAAGGCCCAGAACGTCGGCCAGCGCTTGCCGCTGACCCCGATGCCGTACCAGATCTGGTACCCCCAGGCGGCCGCGCCACAGGCCACGACCGTCCCGCTCGCGAGCATGATCGCGTAGAACCAGATCGACGTCTGGAACAGCGGCCGGATCAGGTCGTCCGCGATCGGTTTACTGGAGGTGCGATCCAACGGAGTTGTCCCTTTGCGAGTATTCGCTCATACAACGCCCAGCGATCGCACTAATAAGTGTCCGGTTCATGCCAGGGCTGCTTGTCCAGGTAAGTGATCTTCGGCTCGGCGCCGAGATCTTCGAGCAACTTCGAGCCGCGCGGCGAGTGCGAGAGCCGCGCCACGCGGCTGTTGGGGTCGTTCAGGTCGCCAAAGATCAGTGCCGTGGTCGGGCACGCCTGCGCGCACGCCGGCTGCAGCACGCCATCCACCAGGCCGCGGTCCTCGGCCTTGGCCGTGATCTTCGCCGCCTTGATCCGCTGCACGCAGAACGTGCACTTCTCCATCACGCCCACTTCGCGGATCGAGACGTCGGGATTGAGCTGCAGGTTGAGCGGCTTCACCCATTCCGGGTTGAAGAAGTTGAAGAACCGCACGTTGTACGAGCAGGCGTTGGCGCAGTAGCGCGTGCCAATGCAGCGGTTGTAGACCTGGGCGTTCAGACCGTCCTCGTTCTGGTGGGCGGCATAGGTCGGGCACACGGCTTCGCACGGCGCGTTGTCGCACTGCTGGCACAGCACCGGCCGGAATTTCACCCGCACGTCGGGGAAGTTGCCCTCGTAGTAGCGCTCGACGCGGATCCAGTGCATGGCGCGGCCGCGCGCCGCCTGTTGCGAGCCCACGGTCGGAATGTTGTTCTCGGCATGGCAGGCCGTGACGCAGGCTTCGCAGCCGGTGCATTTGTCGAGATCGACGGCCATCCCCCATCTGTAGGCCATTAGTGCTCGTCTCCCCTGCCGTGCGTCCAGTCGGGCCGTTCGCGGGTGGCGCCGCCGAACAGGATCAGGCCGTCCTTGTCAGGCCCGCCGACCTTCGCGATCTTCACCCGCGTTGCCGACCACGCCAGCGTCCCGGTCTCGGCGATCGTCGCCGGCGCCAGGATCGCAATGGGATTCACGCCACGATTGCTCGCGTAGCGCGTGAAGTTGGTGTGGCCCTGCCCGACCGGCATGGCCACCGCATCCGGCGCAATGCCGGGATTGAGGAACGCATGCGCGCGGACGCTGCCTTGCGTGGACGTCACCTCAATCAGGTCGCCCATCTCGATGCCGAGCTCGCCCGCCTTGATTTCGTTGATCTCCACCCAACTGCACCACATGGCCGACGACATGGGGTCGGGCATCTCCTGCAGCCAGGGCAGGTGCGCCAGCGACCCGTCGTAGAGCGCCTGCGAGGCAAAGGGCAGGAAGTGATACGGGTATTGCGCCGCATCACCATCGAACTGGGGCTCGGTCCACGTCATTGACGCCGATGTAGCGTCCGGCTTCAGCCGGGCCATGGGCGCCGATGTGGCGTCCGGCTTCAGCCGGACCTCGGGCGTCGGCGCGGACAAATACTCCTCGAACGTGTTCGGCAACGCCGGCGCGATCGGCTTGGCCAGCTTGCGCGAGACGTCGAGTAACACGTCTGGAGTGGACCGCGTGTCGTACAGCGGCCGCATCACCGGGCCGAACTTGCTCGGCGCGGCCTTCGCCGATCCGCTTTCCGGCGCGGCCTCCACCCACGATTCGAGGAACGAGTGATCCGGCAGGATCAAATCCGCCAGCGCGCTCGTCTCGTCGACGAACGAGCCGAAACTGACAATGAACGGCACGCGCTTCAACGCCTCGGCCACCTTCCACGACGCCGGCGATGCAAACACCGGATTCACATCGTCGATCAGCAGGAGCTTTGGCGCCGCATCGAGAATCTCCGTGAGCGGGCGGGTTGCGGCCTGGGTCGCCTGCGGCACGAACGAGAAGCCGCCAGACTGATTCAAGGCGTTGGCGGCGAGGTTCAGCGTGTTGACGGCGTGGGCGTGGAACGCGGCGTTGGTGTGCGCGAGCGGCGCACCGCCGACGATCGCCACCGACGGGCCGTTGGCGGCGAACTCGCGCGCGAGGCGCTCGATCTTCTCGACCGGCACACCGGTCTTCTCGGCGACCTTCGCGGGCGCGTAGTCACCCGCGCCGGCGGTCTTGTTCAGCACCGCGGCCATGGCCATGGCCAGCAGACCTTCTGTACCCGGCTTGCACGCGACGAACTCGTCGGCGTTGGCGGCCGTTTGCGTCAGGCGCGCATCGACGTGCACGAACTTCGGCCTCGCGCCGGGACCAGCCTGGCGCATGCGCCCATAGGCCACGCTCTGGGCGACGGCGGAGTTCCACGTCCCGAGGAAGTCGGCGCCGAACGAGATCACGTAGTGGGCGTTCTCGAGGTCGACCGTCGCCAGCTGGTGCGCGCCAAACGATTGGCTATTCGCGCGCCTGAGGACCTCGTCCGAGAACAACTCGTAGGTCACCGGCGGCTTGGCGCCGAATCGCTGTAACAGGTCCGCGACCAGTTCGAGGCGGCGTCCGCGGCGCGGCTTGGCGAGGAAGGCCAGTGACGCCTGATCGTTGGCGGCCACCAGCGCGTCGAGTTGTCCCACCAGTTCCTTGATCGCCTCGTCCCACGAGATGTCGGCAAACTGCCCGCCGCCGCGCTCGCCGGACCGCTTCTTCGGCTGGTCGAGTCGGTCCGGGTGGTAAGTCACCTGAATCGCCGCCTGGCCGCGCGGGCACAGCTTCCCCTGGCTGATCGCGTCGTCGGGATTGCCCTCGAGCTTCTTGACCAGGCCCATCCGGATCACGCCGGGCTTGCCGTTGCGGAAGACCTCGGCGTCGCCTTCCATCACCCGCGCGATTACGCCGCAGCCGGCGGCGCACAAGGGGCAGATGCTGGGCTTCCAGGTCGCGACGCCCGGCACGAGGTCGTCTTCAGGGATGAAGCGAATGATCTGGTTTTCGGGATTACCGCACGCGGTGAGCGCGGCGGTGGTGCCGGAAATGGCGGTGAGCTTGATGAAGTGGCGGCGGTCCATTGGGCTCACACTGAATCAGTAATGACAGGTCAGGCAGTCGTTCGACGCCTGCTTTTCCTTATGGCAGTTCACGCAGAACGACATCGTCATGTTCACGGCGCGACGGGCGACGGTCTGTTCGGCCTGGTTGCCGTGACAGGTCGAGCACGCGACCTTGGCCCGAATGTGCGGGGCGTGGTTGAAGCGCACGTGCGCCTGCGGCTGGTAATCGTAGACGCGGTTCCAGTTCAAGTCGAGGCCCTGCTCCTGCATCTTGGTGAGCTGCTGGATCAGTGGTCGATCGGTGGCGATCTGCGAGTGGCAGATCATGCAGGTGTTGACGTTCGGGAGGCCGGCCCGCGGCCCCTGCTCCACGCCGGTGTGGCAATCGGTGCAGACCGCGCCCTTCGACAGGTGAATCTGGTGCGAGAAGTCAAACGGCTGGGCGACCGTGTCGGGCCGCGAGTCGAAGAAGGACTTGATCGCGTCGCCAGCCGTGGCGTGCGCAGGCGTGAACACCGCCGGCGTGCCCCAACGGGAACGATCGGCGGCGCCCGACGGCTGGCCGGGGCTTGCGAACTCGCAAGCCGCCGTCGCCATGGTTACCACGAACAGGAACGCCAACGCCCAGTACGGCCAGGCGCCGGCGGCCTTACGTCTTGGGAATGCCACCGAGACTGCGAACGTAGTGGACGAGGTTCCAAGTGTCCGCGTCGGTGATCTTGCCCTTGAGACCCTTCATGTCGTACTTCGGCGGCGCGCCGTTCTGGATGATCCAGAAGATCTCACCTTCGCTCGAGCCGCGCGTCCACGTCGCGTCGGTCAGGTTGGACGGCGTCATGGTTTTGGGCGCCATGGTGCTGTCGCCGGCGCCGGTGTTGCCGTGGCAGAACCGGCAATATTTGGTGTAGAGCTGTTTGCCCGCGTCGATGGCTGCCGGAGACGAAGCGAACGCCGCCTTCATCTTCCTGGCCTCGGCCGGCACGGCCGCGGGGCCCGCCGGGGCCGCCTGCGCCCATACGCTTACGCCGGTCACCACGACCCAGGCGAGGGCGACGCCGCCAAAGACTGCGCTAAATTTGCGATTCATGTGAGAATTTTCACACAGGGTCGCATTCCGTGCAACCAAATGTCTCCTTATCGCACCCATAGAAAAAGCGGAGGCAAAGGAGCACGAAAAGCGATGGTGGCCTTTGCCGGCCCATTTGTCGGGAGGGCACATCTTGTCGGGAGGGCGCCACTTGTCGGGATACGAAATTCAACCAGCCACGCCTGACCACCTTCCCAAGGTCCGCGACCTGTTGCGCGAATACGTGGAGTGGATTGGGCTCGATCTAGGGTTCCAGGAGATCGACGCGGAACTCGATGCCCTTCCCGGTGATTACGCGCCGCCGCGCGGCGTCCTGCTGGTCGCATGCCCGGAAGGTGGTGAGCCGGTCGCGATGATTGCGCTGCGCCCCGCCAAAGCGCGCAGCGCGAAGGCGGGCGAAGCGCCGAGCGCGAAGGCGGGCGAGATGAAGCGGCTCTACGTGCAGCCGTCGGCGCGCGGCCAGGGGTTGGCGCGCGCGTTGATCGTGCGGCTGCTGGACGAGGCCCGGGCCCTCGGCTACCACGAGATACGACTCGACACCCTGCCGATGATGGGCGACGCGCAGGGGCTCTACGTCGCGCTCGGGTTTCACGACATCGCGCCGTATTACGACACGCCGATCGCGGGGACGCGGTTCATGGGGCTGCGTCTCTGAATTGCTCCCCACGGGGCGGCAATTCTTGACGGGGGCGTTGACGCTTGACGGGCGGAGCGTCACAACGGAGGGCAAGGAGAGCCGCCCCGTCGGGATCTGTTTGTGCCGCCCCGCCAAGAAGTCCCCTCGCGCTATCATTGACTGTTGACTCGACTGCACTTGAAGGTGGCCGGCGTTCTCTCGATGTTGGCGCTGTCGCTTCTGGCGACGGCCCAGGGTTCCTCGGTGACCGTGTTGTCGCGCGAGGGGAGCAAGACGCTCCCCGTCACGACCATCAACAACCTCGATTACGTCGCCGTGGACGACGTCAATACCGCCTTCGGCACCACCTCGCGCGAAGACCGGCTGGCCGGCGGCCTCACCATCTCCATCCGCGGGCGCTCGATCGTCCTCACCGAAAACCAGAACGTCGTCTCGGTGAGCGGCCGCCTGGCGTCGCTCCCGGCGCCGCCGATCCGGCGCGACAACCGCTGGTTCGTCCCGGTGGACTTCATGCCCCGCGCGCTGGCGCTGGTGCTCGACACGCGGATCGACCTGCGGCGCGCCACGCGGCTGCTGGTCGTCGGCGACCTGCGGGTGCCGCGCGTGGTCGCGCGCGTGGATGCCGGCACCACCGACGTCGCCGTGACCTTCGAGGTCACGCCCAACACCGAAGCGCGCGTCGTCAGCCAGCAGGGCCGGCTGGTCGTGCAGTTCGAAGCCGACGCGCTCGAACTGGCGCTGCCCTCCCTGCCGCCGCAAACATTCCTGCTGGGCCTCTCGCCGGGCGAGGCGCCGAACACCGTGATCCTGACCACCGGACCGCGATACGCGATGCATCGGGTCACCACGTCGCAGGCGGATGCCGGGTCCGGACGCGTCACCGTGACGCTGCTGCCCGCGACCACGGCGGATGCCGCGGCGGCACCGGCGCCAGCGCCGGCGCCGGCCCCGGATTCGCGATTCGTCATTCCGACGCAGGGGCCGTCCACCGGACTGCGCACGGTCGTGCTCGACCCCGGCCACGGCGGCGAGGAGATCGGCACGCAGGGCGCCAACGGCACGCTCGAAAAAGACGTCACGCTCTCGGTGGCGCGCCGGCTGCGCACGCTGATCGAGAGCCGCCTCGGCGCCAAGGTGTTCCTCACGCGCGAGGACGACCGCACGCTGTCGCTCGACGACCGATCGGCGTTCGCCAACAACCACCAGGCCGACGTCTTTCTCAGCATCCACGCCAATTCGGCGGTGCGCCCGGCGATGAAGGGCGCGGAGGTCTATTTCCTGACCGTGGAACGCGCCGACGCCGAAGCGCGGAAGAAGGCCGGCGACAACGCCACCACGTTGCCGGCCCTGGGCGGCGGCTCGCGCGAAATCGACCTCATCCTCTGGGAAACGGCGCAAGCGCGCTACCTCGAACAGTCGTCGGCGCTGGCCGGGTTCGTGGAGCAGGCGCTGACGGGCCGCATCGAGATGAGCCCGCGCGCGGTGCAGCAGGCGCCCTTCCGCGTGCTGGTGGGCGCCAACATGCCAGCGGCGCTCGTCGAGATCGGCTACCTCTCGAATGCCGAGCAGGAAACCCAGCTCGCCTCCAGCACCTATCAGGACCGGGTGGCGCAGGCCCTCCTGGACGCGCTCATCAAATTCCGCGAGTTCCTTGAGCACTAGACCCTCCAGGAAGCTGGCGCCGCGACAGTGGGCGGCCATCGGCGGCACGGCCGTGGTGGCGTTGCTGTTTGCGTGGGCGCTGATCGCCGGCCTGAGCCGGCTGTTGAGCGCGCCCGCCCCCGGCACCGTGGCCGGTGACACGCCGGCGCCGCCACCACCCGCGGCCGCCGCGGACCCGGCGGTGCCGAAGATCAAGGCCACGCTCTATTTCGCGTCGGCAGACGGCCTCCAGTTGGTGCCGACCGAACATGACGTGCCGCTCGCCGAGGGCGTGGTGGCGCAGGCGCGGGCGATCCTCGAAATGCAACTGTCGGCGGAGCCGCCGGCGCCGCTGGTCTCGACCATTCCCAAGGGCGCCACGCTGCGCGGCATCTTCGTGTCGCAGCGCAACGAGGCGTTCGTCGATCTCGACCCGATCATCAAGACGTCGCACGGCGGCGGATCGCACCAGGAACTGATGACGGTCTACACCATCGTCAATGCGCTGCTCACCAATCTGCCGAGCCTGCAGGAAGTGCAGATCCTGATCGGCGGCCAGGAAGTCGACACGCTCGCCGGTCATGTGGACCTGCGGCGCCCACTACGGAAAAATGAGATATTGAGTCCCCAATGAACCGCTTGAATGACCGCGCGCCCGGCGAGCTTCGCCCCACCACCATCACGCCGAACTTCTCGATCCATGCGGAAGGCTCGGTGCTGATCGAAGTGGGCTTCACGCGCGTGATCTGCACCGCCAGCGTCGAAGACAAGGTGCCGCCGTTCCTGCGCGGCGCCGGCAAGGGATGGGTCACGGCGGAATACGGCATGCTGCCGCGCGCCACCTCCACCCGCTCGGGCCGCGAAGCCTCGGCCGGCAAGGTCGGCGGCCGCACCATGGAGATCCAGCGCCTGATCGGACGGTCGATGCGCTCGGTGATCAAGCTCGAGCAACTCGGCGAACGCACGATCTGGCTGGACTGCGACGTCATCCAGGCCGACGGCGGCACGCGCTGCGCGTCGATCACGGGCGCGTTCGTGGCGCTGGTGCTCGCACTGGGCAAGCTGAAACAGAAGGAGCAAATCCGCACCATCCCGATCGCCGACTACGTCGCCGCCACCAGCGTCGGCATTGTCAGGGGCATGCCGCTGCTCGACCTCGCCTACGAAGAAGATTCCAAGGCCGACGTCGACATGAACATCGTCAAGACCAGCGACGGCCGCTTCATCGAGATCCAGGGCACGGCCGAAGCCGAGCCGTTCGGGAACGACGCGCTCGTCGGCCTGCTCGCGCTGGCCGACAAGGGCATCACCGACCTGATCGAGAAACAGCGCGCCATCGTGGGGTCCATCCTCGGCCGATGAACCCCGCCTTCGACAAGGCTACGGTGGGCAGGCTTCTCGTTGCCACCACCAATCCCAGTAAGCTGAAGGAAATCCGGCCACTGCTCGGCGGCCTGGCCATCGAGCTGGTCACGCTCGCCGACGTGGCGGGCGTGCCGGAGCCGGAGGAGACCGGCCAGACGTTCTGGGAGAACGCCCGCATCAAGGCGCTGGCGTACGCGGAAGCGTCGGGCCTGGTGACCGTAGCTGAAGACTCGGGGTTCGAGGTCGACGCGCTGGACGGCGAACCCGGCGTGCAGTCTGCGCGCTTTCTCGGCCCATCGGCATCCTATGAAGAACGCTTCGCCGAGATCTATCGCCGGCTGGCCGGCCGGGTCTCATCCGCCCGGTTCGTCACCGCGCTGGCCGTCGCGCGCGGCGACGAGCTCCTGTTTGAAACCGAAACCTCGGTCGAGGGTGTCGTCGCGGCATCTCCACGAGGCGCGCATGGGTTCGGCTACGACCCGATCTTCTTCTACCCACCCCTGGGCCGCACCACGGCCGAGCTGCCCGACTCAGAAAAGGCGGCGGTTTCTCATCGCGGCCGCGCCCTCCGCGATTTGCAGCGCTGGCTGAAAAACGAACCTGCTTCAATCTTACGCAAACCGTAAAAAGGAAGCAGGTTCACTTTCAGGCGCGGCCAAGGGCGCGAAGCTCGTGTTCGAGCGTCTGCGCCAACCCTTCTTCAATCGGCCGGGCCGTGAAACCCAGCTCGCGCACGGCCTTGGCGTTGGATCCGAAATACGTCGTGCCGGCCAGCACGCGCAACGCCTCGGGCGTCAGCGACGGCGGCAGGTTGGCGAAGCGCCCAACCAGCTTCATGAGCGCGGCCATGCTGCGCATGGTCCTCGGCCCGGGGTGCAGGAGCGGCGCGCGCACGTGCGCGAGCTTCGCCGCCACATCGAACACGTACTCGAAGGTGTGTTGGGGGCCGGTGATGATGTAGGTCTCGCCCGGCGTGCCCTTCTCCATCGCCAGGATGTGCCCGCGGGCGGTATCTTCGACGTGCGCCCAGCAGAAGGCGGTGCGGGCTGGCGTCATCGGCAGGCGGCCGCGGAGCAAGTCCACCAGCGCGGTGTGCACGCCGCTCGTATCACCGGGGCCGTAGACCAGGCCCGGCATGACGATCATGAGCGGCAGCCCCGCCTCCATCCTCGGCACCGCCACCCGGTAGTGCGCGATCCACTTGGTGCGGTCGTAATCACTGAGGTGGGAGCCGTCGTAGCGATAGGTCTCGTCGGGAACGGCGCCCTTGGTATCGGAGAACACCGCCACGGTGCTCGTGTAGACGCCGCGCGGAATCTGCAGCGTGCGCATGGTCTTCAGCACGTTGCGGGTGCCATCGACGTTGATCTGGTCGGCCAGGGGTTCGTGGACGCCGACCTTGTACCAGGCCGCCATGTGAAACACGCCGTCGGCGCCCTCCATGGGCGCCCGCAGCGTGTCGCGATTGGTGATGTCGCCGGCGTGCATCTCCACGCCGAGCGCCTTGAGCATGCCGGCCTTCTCAGGCGAGCGAACCAGCGCCACCACCTTGTGGCCGCGCCCGATCAACTGCTTGACGATCTCTCCGCCGATGAAACCGGTTGCGCCCGTGACGAAGTATTTCGCCATCCCCGGCACAGCTTACTACGCGTCAACTCCGGCCATGGAGGACGCCGGGGAACTCAGAGGCCTCTATTCAACCCCCACCAACGCGACACCGGTCGGAACTTCCGTATTCCCCACGGCTCCCAAACCCTCAACCAGATCCGCGATCAAATCCTCCGCATGCTCGATGCCCGGCGACAGCCGGATGAGCGTGTCTGACAAGCCCAGGGCCGCGCGCTGATCGGCCGGGATGGACGCGTGCGTCATCCGCGCCGGATGGCACACCAGCGACTTCACCCCACCCAGGCTCTCCCCCAGGGTGAAGAAGCGGCGGGAAGACACAAACGCCGTCACGTCATCGACCGTGCCCTCGAGTTCAAACGACAGCATGCCGCCGAAGCCCGTCATCTGCTGCTTCGCCACGTGATGCCCTGGATGGTCCGCGAGCCCCGGGTAATAGACGCGCCTCACTGCCGGGTGTGACGTCAGCGCCTCGGCGATGCGCCCGGCGTTCTCGGCATGGCGTTGCACACGTAATTCGAGGGTCTTCAGGCCGCGCAGCGTCAGCCAGCAGTCCAGCGGCGCCGGTACGGCGCCAATCGCATTCTGCAGGAACTTCACCGGCTCGAACACCGCGGCATCGCGCGCCAGCACGGCGCCCTGGATCAGATCGGAGTGCCCGGCGAGGTATTTCGTCACGCTGTGGACGACGAGGTCGGCGCCGAGCGCGAAGGGTTGCTGGAACACGGGCGTGGCGAAGGTGTTGTCCACGACCACGAGCGCGCCCCTGGCGTGCGCCAGTCCGGCAATGGCGTGAATGTCCGACACCAGCAGGCGCGGATTGGTCGGCGTCTCCAGCCACACCAGCCGCGTCTTCGTGGTGATGGCCGCGGCGACCGCGTCCAGGTTGGTGGTGTCAACCGGCGTGACGGCGAGCTCGAACCCGGCGAAGACGCGATTGAGCAGTCGATAGGTACCGCCGTAGACGTCGATCGGGACGATCACCTCGTCACGAGGACGCAGGTACGCCTGCAGCACGGCGTGCTCGGCGGCCAGTCCCGACGCGAACACCGCGCAGTGTCGCACGCCCTCGAGTTCAGCGAGCACGTCTTCAAGGCGCTGCCGCGTCGGGTTGTTCGTGCGCGAGTAGTCGAAGCCACGATTGACGCCGGGGCTCTCCTGCTCGTAGGTCGAGGTCTGGTAGATCGGCGCAATCAGGGCGCCCGTTGATGGGTCGCTCGGTTGAGCAGCGTGAATGGCGCGGGTCGCGAATCTCATAGGTCTCCAGGTGCTTGAGTGCGTGGGTGCTGGGGTGCTTGGGTGCTGACCATTCGGCGGAATGGGACGGCGTCCACGCGATGGGTGTGGCGGAGGCGCGCGACGGCGGCGGCGACGGCCGCCCGCGTCTGGGGGCCGACCAGCAGCCAGCGCGAGCGCCCCGGCGGACCGGCGGCGATGCCGACAACGTTGAGCCCCGCGGTGTTGACCAGGCTGGCTATCGCGGCATCTGAGGGCACCACGCCCGGAAAGGTCGCGCGAACGAACCATGGCGTCACTGGGGACGTCGGCGCCGCCAGTCTCGCCACCCTCGCCGGCCCGGCGCCGGGGCCGCTGACGAGTGCGGTCGTCACGTACTTGCCGTCGAGTCGAATGGCGTGGAGCGCGCCGCCGACGATGGCGAGAGGGTCGGTCACCGGCAGAAACGCGGGACCGGCAAACGCGCGGACGCCCGAATCGTCGCGCTCGGCGAAAGCCACGTGCTTGAGCGTGCCGCCGTTCGCGGTGGCGGCGAGCTGGTCATCAGGGGTCGCACCACGGAGGCCGCTGACATCCAGAGCGGCCTGCGCCAGGCCGCCCCATCCGAGCGCCGTGATCAGCAGCGCCAGCTTGCCGGCCGCGTCCCCACCGTCGAGGTCACGCGACGGATCCCCCACGATGGCCAGCAGGCGGTCCACCGAGGCAACAAGCGGCTGGGATGCGACAGCGTCCAGAAGCAGCGCGACCGACGCGGCCGTGGCCACGTGGCAGAAGGACACGCCGGGATCCGTGATTCGGGAGCCCGACACGTCCGTTTCGCACTCGTCCAACAGTGATTGAATCGCCACGACCCTCATCTCTCCCCCAAGGGGGCGGGAGTTAGCACCACGGCTCTTGCAGCCAGGTTGCTGTGGCGTCTGCGGGCCCGTTCCCTCAGCCACTCTCGATAACCGTCCTGCCGCGCGGGCAAGACCTAATCAATGTATGTCGATGTGCTGATTGATGTCAAGCGTCAGCGATAATTGCCGCCTCATGAGACGTCTCTTGCTGGCACTCCTCGTGATCCCCGCCGTCGCGGGCGCCGATACCTACCCACGCCAGGCGGGCGTGGACGCCATCCACTACGTCTTCCGGCTCTCACTCGGTGATGCGTCCGACGAGATTGCCGGCGACGCCTCGGTGACGGTGAAGTTCACGGCCGACGGCGTGCGCGAGGTGGTGCTCGATCTCGCGTCCGCGAGCGCGGGCAAGGGGATGACCGTCGCGTCGGTTGGGCCGCTGCCCTTCACCCACGCCAGGGACCGCTTGTCGGTCACGCTGCCGGCGCCGTCGAAGGCCGGCCAGGAGTTCACCTTCACGGTCAGCTACAAGGGCGTGCCCGCGGACGGCCTGCGGCTGGGCGCCAACATCCACGGCGAGCGGACCGTGTTCAGCAAGAACTGGCCGAACCTCGCTCGCCAGTGGCTGCCGATGATCGATCATCCCTACGACAAGGCCACCGGTGAGTTCATCGTCACGGCCCCGGCCCACTACCAGGTGGTCTCGAATGGGTTGCTGATCGAAGAGATCGATCTGCCCGGCGGCCTGCGCCGGACGCACTGGAAGCAATCGGTGCCGATTTCGTCGTGGCTCTACGCGCTTGGCGTCGCGCGCTTCACGTCCCACCATGCGGGCACCGTGACAGGCGTGCCCCTGCAGACCTGGGTGTTCCCGCAGGATCGCGCCACCGGCCTCGTCACGTTCGAGGAACTCTCACGCCGCGCCATGACGTTCTTCGTCGATCACGTCGGCCCCTACCCGTACGAGAAGCTTGCCAACGTCCAGGCGGCGGGCGTCAACGGCGGCATGGAACAAGCCAGCGCCATCTTCTACGGCGAGAAAGACGTGGCCGCCGGCCGCGCGCCCGTCGTGCACGAGATCGCGCACCAGTGGTTTGGCAACGCGGTGACCGAGCGCGATTGGAACGACGTCTGGCTGAGCGAGGGGTTCGCCACCTACTTCGCGCTGCTGTTCACGGAACACGACGAAGGCCGCGACGCCTTCGTCGACGGCCTGACGCGCAGCCGCGACCAGGTGCTCGCGCTCGAACAGAAGCTGCCCGACACTCCGGTGGTCCATCGCAACCTCGACGACATGAAGAAGGTGCTCAACAGCCTGGTCTACCAGAAGGGCGGCTGGGTCCTGCACATGCTGCGCGCCGAGGTCGGCACCGAGGCCTTCTGGACCGGCATGCGCGAGTACTACCGGCGCTACCAGAACCAGAACGCGTCAACGGCGGAGTTGCGAACCGTGTTCGAGCAGGTGTCGGGCAAGCCGCTCGACTGGTTCTTCGCGCAGTGGCTGACGCGGCCCGGCGTGCCGAAGCTCGAAGGGTCGTGGCGTTACGACGCGGCGAAGAAGCAGGTCGAAGTGACACTGACGCAAGCCCAGGTTGCCGACCCGTATCGCCTGAATGTGGACATCGGGGTCACGGCCACGCCAGGCGCGCTGCCAAGAATCGAACGGGTCGAGATGGCCGCCAGGACGGCGACGATGATCTTCGCGGTGGACGGCCAGCCGGCCTCGGTGACCGTCGATCCCGCGACCTGGCTCCTGCACGACGCCGGATCTTTTTCCAAGCGCCCGTAAGCTACACTCCTCACGGAGAATGCTTATGCCCGCACGCACTCGACGCCACCTCCTTTTCGTTGCCCTGCTTGCGCTGGCGACCGTCCTTCCTGCGGCAGACGCCGTCGCCCAAGACACGGCCAAGCCGCTGTGGTCGGGCCGTTTCGACGTCGAGCCCAACAAGGCGCTGCTCGCCTGGGGCGCCTCGTTCGGCTTCGACAAGCGCATCTTCGAAGACGACGTGACCGGCAGCATGGCGTGGGCGGAAGCGCTGGCCCGCGCCAACGTGCTGACGCCGGCGGAAGCGCAGGCCATTCAACGCGGCCTCTCCGCCATCCTCGAGCGCGGCCGCGCCGACGCGGCGTTCCTGTCCGGTGCGGACGAAGACGTCCACTCGTTCGTGGAGCGCGTGCTGATCGAGCGCATCGGCGAGCCGGGGCGCAAGCTGCACACCGGCCGGTCCCGCAACGACCAGGTCGGCGTCGACATGCGCCTCTACGTGCGCCGCCGCATCCCGGACATCCAGCAGACCCTGGTCGCGGTGATCGACGCGCTGGTCACGCAAGCGGCATCCGCAGGCGACGCGGTGATGCCGTCGTACACGCATGTGCGGCGCGCGCAGCCGGTGACGGTGGCGCACTACCTGCTCGCCCATGCCGCGGCGCTGCGGCGTGACGTGGAGCGCTTTACCGTGGTGCGCGCCGAGGCCGACGCCATGCCGCTCGGCGCCGGCGCGATTGCCGGCACCAACTACGCCGTCGACACCGCGTTTCTCGCCGCCAAGCTCGGTTTCTCGAAGGTGGTGGCCAACAGCATCGACGCCACGTCGGACCGCGACTACGTCAGCAGCTTCCTGCATGCCTCGGCGCTCGCCATGGTGCACCTGAGCCGCCTGGCCGAAGACGTGGTCCTGTTCACCGGCGAGGAATTCGGCTTCTTCGTGCTCTCCGACGCCGTCGCCACGGGCAGCAGCCTGATGCCGCAGAAGAAGAACCCGGACCCGATGGAACTGGTGCGCGGCAAGGCCGGGCGCGCCA
This sequence comes from Vicinamibacterales bacterium, assembly GCA_041659285.1. NCBI lineage: Bacteria > Pseudomonadati > Acidobacteriota > Vicinamibacteria > Vicinamibacterales > Vicinamibacterales bacterium. Next base: position 402,937 of record JBAZYO010000002.1, read on the forward strand.
TCGGCAACCTCACCGGCTGGCTGGCCACCATGAAGAGCCTGCCGAGCGGCTACAACAAGGATCTGCAGGAAGACAAGGAAGCGCTGTTCGACACCGAAGACACGCTGATGGGCTCCGCCGGCGCGGCTGCGGTGGTGGTGCGGACACTGACGCTCGATCGCGCCCGCACCACGCGTGGGGCGTCCGGCTTCCTGCTGTCGACCGACGTGGCCGACTACCTCGTGGCCCAGGGCATTGCGTTCCGGACCGCGCACGAAGTGGTGGGCGGCATGGTCCGCAAGATGCTGGCCGACGGCAAGGAATTCGAGACGCTGACACCCGCGGAGTGGAAGGCGTATCATCCGGCGTTCGGCGACGGCGTGATGAAGGTGGTGACGGCGCAGGCCTCGGTGCGCGCCAAGCGGACGCCGCAGTCCACCAATCCCGACGCCGTGAGCGCGCAGCTCGCCGAGATTCAACAGTGGCTCTCGAGCCGGAAAGCGAAATAGGCGTGGATCGAGAGAAGGAGAATGGTCGGGGCGACTGGATTCGAACCAGCGACATTCCGCTCCCAAAGCGGACGCTCTACCAGGCTGAGCCACGCCCCGGACCAGGCCCTATTGTAGCCCGGCCGGCCACCAATCATGCTTACCATCCCGGTTCGCTACCGCCGCGCCCAAAAGGGCCGGTTTCTTGGATGCAACTCGCTCATGCGTTGAATCTGCGCGCGCGGTTGCGTACGATGGCGCACATGGACAGTTCGCACCCTGGTTCGTCGACACTCGCATTCGCCTTCGCCTCCGCCTCCGCCCGCCGCACGCCGCGCCAGCAGTTCGCCCCCGTCTGTCTCCAGATTCAGCGCTGCCTGCTCCAGCAGTCGCAGCAGCAGTAATCCCCACAACCGTTAGTCCGTGAATGCCGCCGGCGCCCTGCGCCGCGTGGATGTCGATCCATTTCTCGAGGTGGCCCGTGAAGTCGTGGTTCCTGGTGTTCGTGTATCTATTGATGGCGGCCGAGGTGTCGGCCCAATCGCGGCGGACGCCGCGCCCGCTCGATCCGCTCGCCGCCGACACGCTCGAGCAGGCCGTTGCCGGCTCGCCGCTGGTCCGTGATCTGATCCGCCGGCTGGAGGGTTCGAACCTGATCGTGCACATCGAGTCGTCCCGCCAGCTGCCAATGGGCGTCAGCGGAACCATGCGGTTCGTGACGAGCCGCGGCGGGTATCGGTACGTGCGCATCTCGCTGGCCACCGACCTGCGCCCGGAGGCGCGGGCGGCCATCCTCGGCCACGAGCTGCAGCACGCCTGCGAGCTCGCCGCCTCCGACGCGCACGACCTCGACGCGGTGCGGCGCTTGTATCAGGCGTCGGGCCACCGGCTCCTCAGCGGCCAGGATTTCTTCGAGACCCGCGCCGCCAGGATTGTGGAGCGCCAGGTGCGGTCGGAACTACGAGCGGAACCTCTCCACGGCGCGGCATCATCCCGACCCGAGGTGCCCTCCCGACCCGGAGTGCCCTCCCGGCAGGATCGCTAAAGCCCGAGCCAGTAGTTCAACTTGACCATGAAGACTTGCGTGCCGGCGGCGCCGAAGCCGGTGCGCAGGTCGCGGAACGCGGAGAACTCCCCCGGCCGGGCGCTGTCGCTGTTGGAGACGTTCCAAACCAGATACACCGTGCTGCCCCGCTTGTATTCCCAGCGGAACACCACGTTGCTGCGCAGTGACTTGCGGTTGAAGTCAGGATTGTCGCTCACGGCCGCCGGCTCGAAGTCGTACGACTTGGGCCGGGCCAGCCGGCGGATGTCGGTGTAGTCACCGGCGGCGACGAACGGCTGCAGGTAGACCTCGAGGGTCATGTCGCGCGTGAACGCGTAGGTCGAGCGGGCCGTCACGCTGACCACGTTGCGGTGCAGGCGGCCATAGACGTGGTCGATCTCGCCGTCGCCGGTCACGTCCTCGTTCGTGATCCATTGCGCGGCGTCCTCCGCGAAGTTGTATTGGGCGCTGAGCGTCGTCTGCAGTTGCGGCACCGGCTGGTAGCGAAGGTCGGCGTTGACACCGCGGCTCCAGCCGTGCGCCTCGTTGCCAGACAGGTTCGTGCCGACCGACCCTCGCAGCCGCTTGCGCGAATCGCTGCCGACAAACCCGTTCAGGAACCAGCCGGCGGGTTTGACGATGGGTGGGCCACCGCGCGTGTCGAGATCGTCGTAGGTCTGCAGTGTCCGGCTGGTGCCGACAAAGACGTGCCAGTAATTCAGGAACTGGATCTCTCCCCCGACGAACAGGCTCTTGTCGAGCGCCAGCCGGTCGCCGTTGAACTGGGTGAAGACGTTCGAGAACAACGTGGCGCTGCGGAAGTACCTCGTCGGGTCGGGCTGGCCGAGGTTGAAGCCGGCGTTGATCAGCGTCTTGTTGTTCCGCCCGAAGAAGAACCCCAGGTCGGCGTTGCGGAAGTCGCGATCGAAGTATTCGTAGCGCCCGAACATACCCAGGTGCTTGCCGCTGTAGTTGAGGTTGGTGACACCGCCAAAGCCGGTCTGCATGACGCCGCTGATCGGTGCCCGCGTCGTCGCCCACTGGCCGTTCCAGTTGTACCGGTTCTTCGCCCAGCGCACCGTGTAGTCGATGGCGCCGGTGTAGGCGTCGAGATCCTGCTCGCGAAGAACGGCCGTCCCCGTCCCGCCCACCGTGGAGCCACCGCCCAGATCCTTCTGGATGCGGCCGACGTTATACGAGGTGTACGGCTCGATCAGCCGCTCGCCGCGGACCGTGCGGTCGCTGCCGGCCGCCGTCGATTCCACGACGGCGTATTCGCGATCGGTCAGGGCCGTGAGGCCGCCGTACGACCAGCCCCGCGCCTTCCCCGTGACCTTGGTGGCGCCGAGAATGGTGGTGGCATCGGGCCGCTCGATCACCGTCTCCCCCTCCGGCACGGCGAAGCGGCCGGGGCGCTGGCCGATGCGGCGGGAGTGGAACATCGGCATCTGGCCATACGACGCCACCAGCGAGCGGCTGTCTTCAATGAAGAACGGGCGCTTCTCCGGGAAGAAGGTTTCGAACACGCTGAGGTTCAGCACCGCCGGGTCCTGCTCCACCTGGCCGAAGTCGGGGTTTACTGCCGCCGACAGGTTGGTCGAGGTCCCGAGGCCCATCCGGAAATCGATGCCACCGGACAAGTCGCGGCCATACCCCGCGTCGGTGACGTGTTCCTGCCGGCCCAGCAGGAAGGGCTGCACCTCCAGGCGCCGCGGCGGCGCCGGCGCCTTCGCGAATGTGAGGTGGCCGAACCGCGAGACAAAGCCCTGCGCGCCGCGGGGCGTCGCCACCCACCGATCGACCTCGGCCCGGCCGACGATGTCGCGGCGGATGTTGAAGCCCCAGACCACCGCCTCCGCATCGGGCAGGCTGAAGCGCATCTGCGAGAACGGGATCCGGAATTCGGCGGTCCAGCCTTCAGCGGTCCGCTGCGTGCGCACCTCCCACACCGCGTCGTAGTCGCTGCTCGAACGGCTGTCGTCGAACCAGCTCATGTCGCTCTGGACGCCGGAGGGATTCGATTCGAAGGTGTAAGCGGTGAGGTGATCGTGTCGCGGGTCGAAACTGATCCTGATCTGGTCGCTGCGAGGATTGGTGTCGCGCCGGCCGAGAGCCGTCGTCACCTTCGACGGGTCCTTCATGTAATTGACCACCCCGACGAAGATCGAGCGGTCGTCGTACGCCACCTTGACGAGCGTCCGCTCCGTCGGCGGGGTCATGTTGTCGGGGTCGTTCTGCACCATGTCGTCGATGGCGTCGGCCTGGGCCCAGATCTCGTCGTCCAGGTGGCCGTCGATGCGTGGCGCCCGGTCGCCCACGTAGTAGGCCTCCAGTTCTTTCCCGGCCTTCTCGGGAACCGGCGGTTCGCCAGGCCTCGCCGGCCCCTGTGCGAATGCAGGACGGGCGAGGGCCAGCCAGAGCATCAGGAGCAGCAGTCCGACAGGCCGGGCGTAATGAAGTCGAGGCATCATCGATGGTCTTCGGCTTTAGACACCAAAACTCAACGCTCGGTCTGAAGTGCTACGCAAGAGGGCCGGCCAGTTCCGGGAGCCTGGCCGTCCACCAGGCGCGGGCGTGGTCGTTCGACCAGCCGCGGGACAGCTGGGACTGCCTGATGGAAGCCAGCAGTTCGCCGGCATCCTGCGGGCGTTCGGCGGGGTCCTTGCGCAGGCACGACAGGATCAGGTCGTCCACCTCGCGCGGCAGGCTGCCCTGCAGCCGCGCCGACGGCGCCACCGGCGCCGCGTGCACGTGATCGATCAGCGCCTGCATCTGGGTGCCGTCCGGGAACACGCGGGTCCCGGTGAGCAGGTAGAAGGCCACGCAGCCGATGGCATACACGTCGGCGCGGCGGTCCACGTCGTGCCGGCCGAGGATCACTTCCGGCGCCATGTATGCCGGGGTCCCGATCAAGTTCTGGGCGGTGATCAGCGTTTCGGTCACGGCCAGCGCCGGATCGGCCTTGCGGAACTGGACCAGGCCGAAGTCCAACACCTTCACGACGTCGAAGTCGCGGCCCATGCGGCACAAGAAGATGTTCGCCGGCTTGACGTCGCGGTGCACCAGCCCGCGATCGTGTGCCTCGGCCAGCGAGTGGCACACCTGTTCGAGCAGATACATCACCCGTTCGGCGGGCAGCGGTCCAAACTGCCTGACCAGCGACTCGAGATCGCGCCCCTCGAGCAGTTCCATCACGTAGTAGAAGCTCCCGTCATCCGCCGCGCCGTAGTCGAACAGGCGAATCGAATGCGGCGATGTGAGCAACGCGGTGGCCTGCGCCTCGCGCTCGAACCGCCGGAGCTGGGCTTGCGCGGCCGGCTCGGTGTCGCCCATGGCCTCGGGCCGCACCAGCTTCACGGCGGCGTCGCGGGCCAGCATCCGGTGCCGCGCGCGCCACACCGAGCCCATGCCGCCTTCGCCCAACAGCTCGATCAGCTCGTAGTTGCCCAGCTCGCGGGCTTCGCGCAGCTGCCGGCCCATGCGCTGAAACATGGCCGATGGCAAGGTCGCGACGACGGCCCAGATGACGTTCGGCAGATACAGCACCAGGGTCGTGGCCACGGGAGGCGCGGGCAGGCCGCTCAAATGCGCGATCCACATGGCGGCGGGCCCCATCGCCGCGGCAATCAACGAACCGACCAGGGTCCGCCTCGGCGTGCTCGGCATGATCATCGCCGACGACAGGATGAGGATCGCGATCCACGACGGATGGCCTATGGCGTGCGCGATCATGTCGATATTCCAGATCTCGAGGAAGGAAATCAGCGACGCATTGAGCAGGAGCATCCACAGGCCGGCGCCGCACTTCGCGTGCGCCGTCATGTGGACGAAGCGCAGGAAGAGGAAGGCGGCCAGCGTCAGGGTCACGGCGACCGCCTCGATCGCAAGACCCCACGGGGAGGGCGTAATGCCGACAGTCGCGGGCAGCACGAATCCGTCCATCACGAGGCCGAACGACCACATGAACGCGCTCACGCCGCTGAACAGCACGATGCGCCGCACCTGTTCGGACACCACATCGTCCGGCATGGAGACGGACGACTGGCCGCTGGGCGGCGTGTGCGGCGTCGGCAGCCGCCGGGCGACAACCTTGGGATTCATCGGGACGACGCCCGTCGCCGGGCCAGGCGGGCGCGACGACCCCACCCGGTGCACAAAAAGGCAATGCCGACCCACGAACGCATGGTGTAGTCTATGCCCAGCTCATGTTGATCGCACCGTCGGCCGCCACTCGTCCCACGATTACGTGCACGACTATGTCCATTACTGGAGCGGCATCCAGCGGATGAGGTGAGCCTCCGTTCACCAGGCCTGATACAGGGGCCATCATCCGCAAGGGTGATGGCCCTCTTGCTTTTCAAGGGGATGTTCAGTGGAGCGTATCAACGATCTTGAAAGTACGGTCACCGGCGCTCAACCAGCGTTCTCGGGCCGTTCCTACGGAACGGCCCCGCGTGAAGTCGAAGGGACAGTTCACTAGATGAAGCTCGAAGTCTGGAAGTTCGGCGGCGCGTCGCTCGCGGATGGACGTGCCATCCAGAAGGCCGCGGCGCAGATCGCGGCCCACCGTGGACCGCTCGTGGTGGTGGCGTCAGCACTCGCCGGCGTCACCGACCTGCTGCTGCAGGCCACGCCCACCGCTGGGAAGACTTTTCGCCGCAAGCACCATCAGGCGGCGCTGGCCGTGCTTGGCCGCGGGCCTTCGCTACGGGCGATCCTGCAAAAAGTGGACGCCTCGGCGCAGGAGTACCGCGACGTCTGCGCCGCGGTTGACGTGCTGGGCTACCTGCCGCCGCGGGTGCAGGACATGCTGGTGGCCCGTGGCGAGCGGATGTCGGCGCAGTTGCTGGCCGCCGCGATCGCCCGCCTCAAGCGCCGCGCCGTCTACGTTGACGCCCTCGACGTGGTGAGCACCGACGATGAACATGGCGGCGCCACGCCGAAGCTGGACGAGACCCGCACGCGCGCGCGGAAGGTGCTCTCCCCCCTCATCGCGGCCAACACCATCGTGGTCGTGCCCGGTTACATCGGCCGCGCGACCGACGGCAGCCTGACCACGCTGGGCCGCGGCGGCTCGGACCTCACGGCGACGCTGCTGGCCCGGTCGCTGGGCGCGCGCCAGGTGGTGTTGTGGAAGGACGTGCCGGGCATTCTCACCGCGGATCCGCGGATGGTCCCGGACGCGCGGCTCATCCCGCAACTGCACCATCGCGAGGCCGCCGAAGTGGCGCACTACGGCGCCAAGGTGCTGCACCCGCGCGCGCTCATCCCCATTGCCGGCACCACCATCGCGCTGCACGTGCGCTCGTTCATTCACCCCGAACTGCCGGGCACCGAAGTGTCGGCGCGGCAGGCGCTCAAGGGCTATCCGGTCAAGGCGCTCGCGATGCTTCCCGCGCAGGCGGTGATCACGGTGGCCGGCAAGGGCATGGTCGGCGTGCACGGCATTGCCGCGCGGACGTTCACCGCGGTGGACGCGGAGGGCCTGTCGGTTTCGACCATCTTCCAGGCGTCGTCCGAAAGCTCGATTGGCTTCACCGTGCCAGAGTCGCAGGCCGACCGCGCGGTGCGCCGGTTGCGGCAGGCGTTCAAGCACGAGCTCGAGCAGGGCTTGATCGACGGGGTCACGGCGCGTCCGCACATGTCGGTGGTCGCGGTGGTTGGTGACGGCATGGTCGGCACGCCGGGCATCTCGGCGCGGGTGTTCGCGGCCCTCGAGAGCGGCGGCATCAACGTGGTGGCCATCGCCCAGGGTTCGTCGGAGCTTAACATCTCGTTCGTGGTGGCGAGCGCCGATGCGGCCGAGGCCGCGCGCCGCGTGCACGCGGCGTTTCAGCTGTCGAAGATTGGCGGCGGGCGGCCGCTCACCAAGCCGCACACCGATGTCGTCCTGCTGGGCTTCGGCCGCGTCGGCCGTGCGCTGTCCGATCAGATCGCGACGAAGACGGCCGGCGACATCCGGATTGTCGGGCTGCTCGACCGCTCCGGCTACGTGTTCGACTCGCGCGGCTTGTCCCGCACGCGGCTGCTGCGCCTGGCCCGCGACAAGGACGCCGGCGCCCTGCTGGCGTCGCTCGGCGGCCACCAGGCGTCGGCGGCAGAGGCGCTGTCGGTGATGGCGGCCCACGCCGTCTCGCACCCGGTGATCGTGGATGTGACCAGCGACGACACCGGCCCCCTCCTGCAGACCGCGATCGACCGCGGCTTCGACGTGGTGCTCGCCAACAAGAAGCCGCTCGCCGGATCGCGCGAGGCCTACGACCGGCTCGTCACCGCCTCCGCCCAATCAGGCCGGCGCGTCCGATTCGAGGCAACGGTCGGCGCCGGGCTGCCCATCATCGACACCTTCCGCAAGCTCGATGAGACCGGCGACCGCGTCCTCCACATCGAGGGCTGCGTCAGCGGCACCTTGATGTTCGTGCTGTCGGAGGTGTCGGCGGGCCGGCCGTTTTCGGAGGCGGTCCGCGAGGCCATGGATCGCGGCTATGCGGAGCCGGATCCGCGCGACGACCTGTCGGGCCGCGATGCGGCGCGCAAGGGGCTCATCCTCGCGCGCATGCTCGGCTATCGCGGGGACGCGCCGGTGCCGGACGACCTGGTGCCGCGGCCGTACGCGGCACTCTCGCTCAAGGCGTTCCTCGACCGCCTCCCCGCGCTCGATGCGGCGTGGAAGGCGCGGGTGGCGTCAGAGGCCGCAAAGGGCCGGGTATTGCGATATGTCGTGTCGGCCACGGCGCGGAAGGTGACGGCCGGACTCATGGCAGTGGCGGCCTCGAGCCCGATGGGCGCGGCCGGCGGCACGCGCAACCTGATCACGTTCCACTCGCGGCGATATCAGCGCGAGCCGCTGGTGATCAGCGGACCGGGCGCCGGCGCGGATGTGACCGCGGCAGGCATCCTCAACGACATCTACTCGCTCGGCACGCCATGACCACCGACGCCATGCTCCGCCTGATCCTGACCAGCCGCGTCTACGACGTGGCCAGGGCGACGCCGCTCGATCCGGCCCGGCGGCTGTCGCAGCGCACCGGCAACCACGTGTTCCTGAAGCGGGAGGACCAGCAGCCCATCTTCACTTACAAGCTGCGCGGCGCCTACAACCGCATGGCGCACTTGACCGACGCCGAGCGCACGCGCGGCGTGATTGCGGCCAGCGCCGGCAACCACGCCCAGGGCGTGGCGTTCTCGGCGCGGCACCTGGGCACCAGCGCGCTGATCGTGATGCCCCAGACCACGCCCGAGATCAAGGTCAACGCGGTGCGCGATCTCGGGGCGGAGGTGGAGCTGGCCGGCGACACCTACGCGGACGCTTCGGCACGCTGCGAGGCACTGGCGGCCGCCACCGGCCGCGTCCCGATCCCCGCTTTCGACGACCCGTTGGTGATCGCCGGACAGGGCACGATCGGCATGGAGATTCTCGGCCACGGCTCGCGCGACGTGGCCGCGATCTTCGTTCCCGTGGGCGGCGGCGGGCTGATCGCCGGCATTGCCAGCTATGTGAAGGCGGTGCGGCCCGACATCAGGATCGTGGGCGTGGAACCGTACGAAGCCGACGCGATGTACCGATCGCTCGAGGCGGGCAAGCGCGTCGCACTGGATCGCGTGGGCATCTTTGCCGACGGGGTCGCGGTCCGCGAAGTCGGCGCGCTCACCTTCCCCATCGTGCAGGCGCATGTCGACGAGATCGTGCGCGTCACCAACGACGAGATCTGCGGCGCCATCAAGGACGTCTTCGACGACACCCGCTCGCTGATGGAGCCCGCCGGGGCGCTGTCGGTGGCCGGCCTGCAATCCTGGGTCGCGCGAACCGGGACCACCGGGCAAGGCTTGGTCGCCGTGTTGAGCGGCGCCAACATGAACTTCGATCGCCTGCGCTTCGTGGCCGAACGGGCCGATGCCGGAGAGGCGCGCGAGGCGCTGTTCGGCGTCACCATTCCGGAGCGGCCGGGCGCCTTCCACGAATTCTGCGCCACGCTCGGCCGGCGGGTCGTCACCGAATTCAATTACCGCCTGAGCGGCCGCGACGAGGCCCACATTTTCGTCGGCATTGCGACGCCGTCACGCCAGGCCGCCATCGAGCTGGCGGCCCGGCTCGAGGGCCAGGGCTATCGCACCGTGGACCTGACGGACGACGAAGTGGCGACGCTGCACATCCGCTACATGGTGGGCGGACGATCGGCCGACGTGGCCAACGAGCGGTTGTATCGCTTCGAGTTTCCCGAGCGCCCGGGCGCGCTGATGGAGTTCCTGGAACGGCTCGGCGGCCGCTGGAACATCAGCCTGTTCCACTACCGCAACCACGGGTCCGACTTCGGCCGCGTGCTCGCCGGCTTCGAGGTGCCCGCGGACGACGCCGAGGCCTTCGCGCAGTTCCTGCGCACACTCGGCTACTTCCATCAACGCGAGGAGACCAACAGGGCGTATGACTTGTTTCTCGCGCGGCCTGGAGGCCTGTCCGCTACTGCCACTCACCCGGGATGACGAACCCGACCCGGCGCGTGGCGTGAGGGTCCGGCTGAAGCCGGACGCTACATTCCGAGCGACGCCTGGAAGTCGGCGAACGACTTCTGGATGCGGTGCAGGAACGCGGTCTCGAAGTCGATGCCCTCGCCGAGATCGCGCAGCAGGTTGGCCACGGCGGCCCCGCCGGCTTCGTCGAGCAGCCGTCGCGCGGCCAGCGCGCTGGCCGCATAGGCGACCTGGGCTTCCGCGCCGCTCAACTTGCTGAACGCTCCTGACAGGACCGTGAGCGACGGCACGCTCGCCGCCTTGCTGACCCGGTCTTCCGCCCAGCCCAGGCTGTCGCTCTCGAGCACCGACGCGAGGCCTTCGTTCAGCCACGTCGGCAGGTTGCGCGTGGCCAGCGATCGAATCAGCGCGTGGGCAAACTCGTGGGCCAGCACCCGGTCGAGGTCCTCGCCCTGTTCGATCGCACCGCGCATCGGCACGCGGATGGTGCCGTCGAAGGCGCCGGCGGCCCACTGCGGCGACCGCGTGATGTCGCGGAACTGCTCGCCGCTGTAGAGCACCACCGGCACGGTCTTGGTCGGGAACGTCCCGAACACATCCGAGATGCGCCAGAACGCGCGGTCGAGTGACTCGAGTGCCCTGGCCGCCAGGGCCGCGTCTTCCGGGCCTTCGAACCTCACCGTGAAGTGATCGCCAACGGTGAGCCGCATCCGCTCGTGCAGATCGAACTCCCGCTTCCATCGCTCCAGGGTGTCGCGCACGCCGGCGTCATCCGGGACCTCGGTCGCCACCTGCTCGTAGAGCCGGATGGCTTCCTGGATGTCACCCTGCCGCTTGGCCACCTGCGCCAGTTGCGCGCGGGCGCGCGTCAGCGTCGGCGACAGCGCCAGCGCCTGTTCAAGGGATGCCTTGGCGTCGGCGTCGCGGCGAAGCACGAACGCCGCGGTGCCGAGGCCCATGTGGAGCCGGGCATTCTTGGGATCGAGGGTGATGGCCTCACGGAACGCCTGCTCGGCGGCCGCGGCCTTGCCGGCAGTGAGCGCGCTCCAGGCCTCCTGCTCGAGCATCGCCGCCTTCGGGCTGGTTTGCGCCATGGCTGACGACTGGACCGAAAGGACCAGAAGGATCGCCAAGGCCAGACGGGGCGCGGTCACGAGGTGATTATAGACAGACGGGCCTCCCGGGAGCATCTACACATCAAGCCCGATCATCCGCATCAATTCCAGCGCGTTGCTGTGGGTAATGATGCCGTCCCGCAGCTTGTAATCGAAGCGCATCTGGCCGTCTTCCACGTGATCCTGCAGATGGACGTTGCGGACCTCGCCGGGGATGAGCGCGGCAATCTCGGTCAGCGCCAGGTCGTGGGTCGTGACCATGCCGATGGCCCGGCGGGCGACCATCATCCGCACCAGCCCTTCCGCCGCGGTGCGCCGGTCCTTTGAGTTGGTGCCGCTCAGCAGCTCGTCGAACAGGAACAGCACCGGCAGGGAGCCTTCGAGCAGGTTGCACACCTGGCGGATCCGCAGCACCTCGGTGAAGAAGCCCGAACGCCCCTCGAGCAGCGAGTCGGTGTGCCGCAAACAGGTGCCAAGGCCGAGCGGCGTAATTCGCACCCGCTCGGCGCGCACCGGCGCACCGGCCAGCGCCAGCACGGCGTTCAAGCCCATGGTGCGCATCAGGGTGCTCTTCCCGGACATGTTCGAGCCGCTCACGATCAGCACGCGATCGTCGCGGCCGAGCGTCACGGTGTTGCGAACGGCCGTGTGCGTGGGCAGCAACGGATGCGCCACCTCCACCGCCTCGTAGATCGCGCCGTCGGCGTGCTCGATGATCTCGGGGAACGGATCCGCGGGGTGTTCGAAGGAATAGCCCGCCAGTGACAGCAGCGCTTCCATCTCGCCCACCACGTCAACCCAGTCGCGCAGGCGGGAGCCATGGCGCGCCTTCCACGCTTCGGCGCTGAACGCCACTTGCACCGTGAACAGCAGCGGGATCTCGAGCAGCCGCGCAAACACGTTGTGCCGCGAATCAACCCAGTCGGAGACGCGCGCCAGCCGCGCAATACCGCGCGACGCCGAATCGGCAGGCGAGCCGCCCGTGAGGCGGGCCACCAGCCCGGCGAGCGCCGGGTCTGCGAACGACGCGCCCTCGATTTCGGCAATCACCTTCGACAGCACATCGAGGCCCGCCGACATCGTCGCCGACGACAATCCCTCCACGACGGCCTCCGACCGCTTCATCAACCACCACAGCAGGGCGAGGTTGACCACCGCCAGGATCGCCAGCGGAAACGCCCGGCCGCCCATCAGCGCGTTGACCACGGCGGCGGCGAACGCCAGCGCCGCGAGCAGCACGATCGGCCTGACCGCGCGAGCGACCGCCGGCGGCGCCTCGGCCCACTCAATCAGGCGCTCCGGCATCAGCCGTCGCCGGTGATCCGCGTTGACCACCGCGATGCGCTCCCGCAGATCGGTCTGAGGCCGCAGCCCCGCTACGCGCGCCTGCCGCGCCCGAATTTCGGCAGGTTCGGCAGGCACCGAGAGCCAGGCCGCCAGGCGGTCCTCCCCCATCGGCGTGCGCGCGCCCGACAGCAGTTGAAAGAGGCTGCCGGCGCCGAACACGTCGAGGTCGTCGGCGTACGGGTGATCGCCGTTGCGGAAGCGCTCACCAGCCTGGCCAATCCGCGTCCAGCGGTCTTCGACCCGCGCGATGCCGTCGGCGTAGAACGTGACGGCGGCCTGCGCGCGCGCCAGCGCCCGCATCACCAGCTCGTGCCAGATCGAGAGCGCGATGAAGCTGGCGACGGCGGCGGCGTAGAAGGCGGAATGGGAGACGCCGTTGAGGGTCACCGCCCAGTAGGCGAGCACGGCGATGAAGATCGCGACCTTGGCGTTACCGAGTCGGACGTGTGCGCGCGTGCGGGCGGCGACGACCTGCTCGCGCTCGGCCTTGCGGTGGGTGTAGTCGTCGAGGGGCGTCACGGGCACGCCCCATCATGACAGGGGCGCGCGGCGGAGGCCAAGTGATGGCCTCCGCGCGGTCAGGCGGTTATCTGGTGCGGATGACTAGCGGGTCTGTCAGTGACACTTTCAACTGGCGTCCGGAGGCGAGGCGAATCTCGTCGCCGTCAGTCGCGAGCACCACCGCGGTGCCGCCGCCGGCGCCGACGGCCGTGCCGATGGCCGCGCCCTTCTTGCCGCCGGTGATCGCGCCGATCACCGCGCCGGCCGCGGCGCCGATGCCAATCTTCAGGGCATCATCTTTCTTGGTGCCTTCGGCCACGTAGTAGAGCGGCTTGGTGGAGATGTCGTAGGTCACTGACCCCACCGAGACACGGTCGAACCGCAGCCCGAGTTCGGCGCGACCCTTGATCTTGCCCGACTCCTTGGCGCCGGTCACGTGACCGGTCAGCGTGCTGCCGCTCGGGATTGCGGTGACCTCGTCGATCACGACAGGCGAATCGAGCGTGCCGCGCACCGCGTCTTCGGCGTGGCTGGTGTCCGAGGCGAGCGACGTCTCGAGCGTGACGTCGAGCACGGTGTTTTCGGGAATGGTGATGGTGCGCACGCGTGCCGGGGCCGGGTCGGCCTTCGCGGTCACGCGCGTCACTTCCTTGATGCTGGTCCGCGCCACTTGCGTGGTGGTCTCGGGCCGCTCGCCGGTGAGCGTCACCGCCTCGGGATTGACCTTGGCAATCTTTCCGCGCACGAGGGTGCCGTCCTGGGTCACCACGGTGACCTCGGTTCCGGTCGGAATTTCCTCAATGGCTTCCGCGCGAGTGTTGCACGCCAGCACGAGCCCGCTCGACAAGACGCAGGCGGCCAGCGCGACGAGAGATATCTGTGCTTTCATGAATTGCCTCGCTGGCTTACGTAGCAAGCGTCGTGCCGATGTTGCCCGGCCGGAACCCGCGCCCGTGAGAAACGGCAGGACCGAATCTGGGTAACGGATGACTCAGAGTCTGGCAGCGCATGACTTAAAAGACGGCACTCACCCGTCGATATGCGCGGATACCCTCGCGAATCGAGTTCCAAGGCATTCGTACTGGTAAACTCAGCCCTTTCTGGAGGCCTTCCGATGATGGTTTTGCGCAGCCGGCTTCGGCTCGTGTTCGCTTGTTTGTCCCTGTGCGCCCTGGCCTACGCCGGGCACTTCGACACCGTGATGGCCTCCGCGGCGGCGCAAGCGCCGGCGGTTGATCCGTCGCTGCTCGACGCCTATCGCTGGCGCGGCATCGGCCCCAATCGCGGCGGCCGCTCGATTGCGGTCTCAGGCGTGAAGGGAAGGCCGCTCGAGGCCTACTTCGGCGCGGTGGGCGGCGGCCTCTGGAAGACCACCGACGCCGGCAACAACTGGGCGCCGGTCACCGATGGCCAGATCACCAGTGCCTCGGTCGGCGCCGTCGCCGTCTCCGACTCCAATCCCGACACCGTCTTCATCGGCATGGGCGAGTCGTGCATCCGCGGCAACATCATGCCGGGTGACGGCGTCTACAAGTCGGTCGACGGCGGCCAGAAGTGGACCAACGTCGGCTTCCGGAACTCCGACGCCATCTCCAAGATCCGCATCCACCCGACCAACCCCGACATCGTCTACGTCGCGAGCTTCGGCCTCTACTACGGCCCCAGTGAAGAACGCGGCGTGTTCAAGAGCAGCGACGGCGGCAAGACGTGGAAGCGCACGCTGTTCAAGGACGCCAGGACCGGCGCCGTGGACCTGGCCATCGACACCCGAAACCCCAACGTGATGTTCGCGGCCATGTGGGAGGCGTACCGCATCGAGTACCAGATGTCGAGCGGCGGCCCGGGCAGCGGCCTCTACAAGTCCACCGACGGCGGCGAGACCTGGACCGAGATCACCCGCAACCCGGGCATGCCCACCGGCATGGTTGGCCGCATTGGCGTGGCGCTGACCGCGGCGGATTCCAACCGCGTTTACGCGCTGATCGAAAACGAGAACGGCGGCCTGTTCGTGTCGGACGACGCCGGCGCGTCGTGGCAGCTGACCAACCCGTCGCGCACCATTCGCCAGCGCGCCTTCTACTACACGCACGTGTTCGGCGACCCGGGCAACAAGGACGTGGTCTACATGCAGAACACGTCGCTGTTCCGATCCACCGACGGCGGCAAGACCACCGTACAGGTGGGTCAGGGCACGCACGGCGACCATCACGACCTGTGGGTCGATCCCGACAACGCCAACCACGTGATCGACGGCAACGACGGCGGCGGCGCCATCACCTTCAACGTCAACACGCGGGTGCCGAACTGGAGCGACCAGGACTTCCCGACCGCGCAGTGGTACCACGTCATCACCACGGCGCACCTGCCCTTCCACGTCTGCGGCTCGCAGCAGGACAACAGCACGCTGTGCGTGCCGAGCAACACCAACGCCGGCGGCGGCGGTTTCGGCGGCAACCCGCCGGTGGCGCCCTATCAGGCCGGCGGCGGCGAGCCCGGCTACATTGCGCCGCATGCCACCGACCCCGACGTGTTCTTCGGCGGCACCAACAACGGCTCGTTCCTGACCCGGCTGAACCGCCGCACCGGCGAGTTCAAGGAAGTGGGCGCCTACCCGCGCTTCTTCTCCGGCGAGCCGTCGAAAGACGTCAAGGAACGCTGGCAGTGGACCTACCCGATCATCTTTTCGTACGTGGATCCCAATACCCTGTACACCAGTTCGCAGCGGATCTGGAAGTCCACCAACGGCGGCGATACCTGGGTGGCGATCAGCGGCGACCTCACCCGCCACGACCCGAAGACCATGGGGGACTCGGGCGGCCCGATCACGCACGACATGAACAGCCCTGAGATCTACGGGACGGTGTTCTCGATCGGCCCCGGCAAGAAGGACATCAACGTGATGTGGGCCGGCTCCGACGACGGCCTGATCCAGGTGACGCGCGACCACGGGAAGACGTGGACCAACGTGACGCCCACCGACATGCCCGACCTCGGCCGCGTCAGCCAGATCGACGGCTCGTCGTTCGACAACGGCACCGCCTACGTGGCCGTGAAGAAGCAGCTGCTCGGCGATCGCTCGCCCTACATCTTCCGCACGCGCGACTACGGCAAGACCTGGACGAAGATCGTCAACGGCATTCCGGCCAACGACTACGCGCACACGGTGCGCGAGGATCCGATGCGCCGCGGGATGCTGTATGCGGGCACGCAGCACGGCGTCTACATCTCGTACAACGACGGCGAGCAGTGGCTGAAGTTCAGCAACGGCCTGCCCGACGTGCCGGTGGCCGACCTGATCGTGGAAGACAACGCGCTCGCCATCGGCACCCACGGCCGCAGTTTCTACGTGATGGACGACATCGCCGCGCTGCGGCAATTCGGCCTCGCCCCGGTCTCGGACGTGACGGTGTTCAAGCCGGCCAACGCCACGCGCGGCCTCGACCGGCCGATCGTGACCTACTACCTGAAGACGCAGCCCAAGGCGCTGACCATCGACTTCCTCGACGCGAAGGGCCAGGTCGTGCGCTCGGTCAACGGCGTGCCGCCGCGGCCGGCCGGCGAGGCGCCCGCTGGCGGCGGCGGTGGTGGCGGGTTTGGCGGACCGCAGGGCGCGCCGATGGCGGCCGGCATGAACCGCTTCACGTGGGACCTGAACTCAACCGGCGTGGTCACGTTCCCCGGCATGATCCTGTGGGGCGCCACCCAGAACGGTCCCGCCGTGCTCCCGGGCAGCTACCAGGTGCGCCTCACCGCCGACGGCGTGACGCAGACGCAGCCGTTCGCCGTGCTGAAGCACCCGCTCCGTCCCGTCAGCGACGCCGACCTGCAGTTCCAGTGGGACCTGGCGAGCCGCATTCGCGACAAGGTCAACGAGGCCAACCTCGCGGTGGTGAAGGTTCGTCGCATCAAGACCGACATCGCCGATCGCATCAAGGACGCGCCGGCGGAGGTCCGCAGCGCCGGCGAGCAGTTGGCCAAGGCGCTGTCCACGGTGGAAGAAGACGTCTACCAGGTGAAGAACCAAAGCGGACAGGATCCGCTGAACTTCCCGATCAAGACCAACAACCGGCTGGCCTCGCTCCTGCGCGTGGCGGTGTCGGGTGAAGGCCGGCCCACTGGCAACGTGGAGCCGATCTTTGCCGACCTGATAGCTGAACTGAAAGGTGAAACCGACCGGCTCGACAAGACGCTGACCGATCAGCTGCCGGCGTTCAACAACATGCTGGTGCGCATCAAGAAGGCGCCGATCAGCGAGAAGTAAGCCGCGTTACGCTGGTACGGGCCTGGTCGATCCGACTCGACGGGCCCGGACTGGCATGCCGTCTGCACCGGTCGTGGATCGGCCCCATGAACCTGCACCTTCGGCGGCTTATACCGGCGTCGTTGGTCCTGGCGCTCACACTATTAGGGAGCGCCGGTTCGATATCGGCGCGTTCGGCGCCCGCCCCTGACTTCGAGCGCGTGCTCTCCCGGGCCAGCGCCGCCGGCCCTCCGGCCTATCGCGCGTTCCGCCGCCTCGACGCCGGTAACCCCGGCTCCAATCGGCTGGGCTGGCTTGAAGCCTGGACCGAACTGATTCCGCCGGGCACCTTCCGTTACGAGGTCACGGCCGAAGGTGGCAGCGAATACATCCGCAATAAGGTGCTGCGAGGCATGCTCAACGGTGAGCTGAAGCTGATCGCTGATGGCTACCCCACGCGCGCGCCGCTGATCGGCGCCAACTACACGTTTGCCGACGGCGGCATCGTGGATGCCGGGCTTCAACGCATCCTGCTGACGCCCCTGCGCAAGGCCCACGGCATCGTCCGGGGAGCCGTGGTAATCGATCCGGCGGACGGGCGGATGGTCAGGATCGAGGGCCGGTTGGTGAAGAACCCGTCGTTCTGGATCCGCAATACGGATGTGGTGTGGAAATACGGGCGGGTCGGCGATGCCGTGGTACCGGTGGAAGTGTCGTCAACCGCGAACGTGCGGCTGTTCGGCGCCTCGACTTTTCGAATGACCTACGACTACGTGATGATTGGTGGCCGGCCCGTGGGCGGCCGAGTGGCGGAGAAGTAGCGTTACTCGAGCAGGCGCCGCAGCAGCCCCACCAGCGCCCGCTGCTCTTCCCGCGACAGCCGCGCCAGCGTCGGCGGCGGCGCCGTCATCCGCTCGAGCAGTGCCGCCCGCAGCCTCGCCCCCAGCGGCGTGAGGCTGAGCACCTTGACCCGCCGATCCTCGTCGGACGGACGCCGCTGCAGCAACCCGCGCGACTCCAGCCGATCGACCAGCCCGGTCACGTTCGAGGCGTCGCACGACAGCGCGCCCGCCAGCTGCCCCATCGGCATCGGCCGATCGGGCTCGATCAGGTTGAGCAGGTGGCACTGCGCGGGAGACAACTCGAGCTCGGCGGCGAGGGGCGGCAGGTTGGACCGCTGCGTGAAGGAAAAGCGCACCAGGAGCTGCCACGCCTCGCACGCCTGCGGGCCCTTGGGCTTCGCGCACATCGGCGCCAGTATAGTTCATTACCTCAATAGTTGACATCATCAAGTATTGCGCGTAACGTCGGAATCATGGCTACCTATCGACTGATCGCCCTCGACGACACCGTGGTCTTCCCCGGCATGCCGGTCACCCTGTCCGTGGATCCGGGCGCCGACACGCACGTGCTGCTGCTGCCGCGGCGCGGCCGCGACTACGCCAAGGTCGGCGTCGTCGCCGAGGTCTCCGAGCGCGTCAAGCTCGGCGGCCGCCGGTTCGCCGTGTCGCTGATGGGTCTCCACCGCGCGGTGCCTGGCGCGGCCACTACCGGCGCGGATGGCAGTCTGCGGGTGGACGTGACCGAGCTTTCCGATACCCCCGCGCCCGCCAGTCTCACCCACGATCTCGAGAGCGAATATCGCGCCGTGGTCGAGGAACTGCTGCAGTTGCGCGGCGACGACGGGCGCATCAGCGCGTTCCTGCGTTCGATTACCGATGCCGGCGCGCTGGCTGACACGGCGGGCTACTCGCCGGACCTCAGCGTGGACCAGAAGATCGACCTGCTCGAGACGCTCGACATCGTCGAGCGGCTGACGCTGGCCGTACGCCTCCAGAAGGAACGGCTGACCGACCTGCAGCTGCGCAAGCGGATCCGTGACGACGTCGATTCTGGCGCCCAGAAGCAGCAGCGCGAGTACTTCCTGAACAAGCAGATGGACGCGATCCGCAAGGAGCTCGGCCACGACGAAGCCTCGGTCGCCGACGAGTACCGCAAGAAGATTGCCGCCGCGGCGATGCCCGAGAAGATCCAGCAGCAGGCGGAACGCGAGCTGTCGCGATTTGAACGGATGGGCGACTCGAATGCCGAAGCGTCGATGATCCGCACCTACCTCGACTGGCTGCTGGCCGTGCCATGGGCGAAGCGATCGGAAGAGCGCCTCGACCCGGCCTACGCCCGCCAGGTGCTCGACGCCGACCATGCCGGCCTGGACGACGTCAAGACGCGCATCACCGAGTACCTCGCGGTGCGTAAGCTCCGCGCCGAACGCGGGTTGTCGGATGACAAGCGCTCGGGCGCCATCCTGACGCTGGTCGGCCCTCCGGGCACCGGCAAGACCTCGATCGGTGAATCGATCGCGCGGGCCACCGGCCGCCAGTTCGTCCGGATGTCGCTCGGCGGCGTCCGCGACGAGGCGGAGATTCGCGGCCACCGGCGCACCTACATCGGCGCGCTGCCCGGACGCCTCGTCCGCGCGCTGCGCGATGCCGGCACCATGAACCCGGTGATCATGCTCGACGAGGTGGACAAGCTCGGCGCCGACTGGCGCGGGGACCCCTCGGCCGCGCTGCTCGAAGTGCTCGACCCGGCGCAGAACCACGCGTTCGGCGATCACTATCTCGACGTCGAGATTGACCTTTCGCACGTGCTGTTCATCGCCACGGCCAACGTGGCTGACCGGATCCCCGGTCCGCTGCTCGACCGCATGGAGGTGATCCAGTTCGACGGCTACACCATCGACGAGAAGGTCGCGATTGCCCGCGGTTATCTGTGGCCGCGGCAGGTCGAGCGCAACGGCCTCGTCCCGGACGACGTGACGACCACGGACGAAGTGCTCCGGCTCGTCGTGAGCGAGTACACGCGCGAGGCCGGCGTCCGTCAGCTCGAGCGCGAGATCGGGACGCTGTTGCGCAAGACGGCCGCGTCGGTGGCGACCGCCACCGCGGCCAAGCCGGTGGTGATCGACGAGGCGGCGGTGCGACAGGCGCTGGGTCGCCAGAAGGTCTTCCACGAAGTGGCGGCGCGCACGGCGACACCGGGTGTCGCGACCGGCCTGGCCGTCACGGGCGTGGGCGGCGACGTGCTGTTCGTCGAGGCGGCCTCGATGGCCGGCTCGGGCGGCCTCGTGCTCACCGGCCAGTTGGGCGACGTAATGAAGGAGTCGGCACGCATCGCGCTGACCTACGTGCGAAGCCACGCCGCGCCGCTGGGCATCCCCGATGACGCCTTCGCCGGCAAGGAGTTCCACCTCCACGTGCCGGCCGGCGCCGTGCCGAAAGACGGCCCCAGCGCGGGCGTCACGATGGTAACCGCGCTTGCTTCGCTGCTGACCGGCCGATCGGTCAAGAGCACGATTGGCATGACCGGCGAGGTCACGCTCCAGGGCCGCGTGTTGCCAATCGGCGGCCTGAAACAGAAGGTGCTGGCGGCGCACGCGGCGGGGCTCACCGAAGTGATTCTGCCCGAACGCAACGCGCCCGACCTGGACGACGTCCCGGCCGACGTGCGCGAGCACATGCGCTTCCACGCGGTAAGCACGATCGACGAGGTGCTGGCCCTGGCGCTCGAGCCGGAGGTGTTGGCGAAGGCCGCCTGAGGTTGGGCTAGACTGGGGTCCGCCAACATCAAGGGGACCCCAGATGGCCATCACGGTAACCGTCAACGGCACGATCCAGACGCTCGACGTCGAGCCGGAGATGCCCCTCCTGTGGGCGCTTCGCGAGACGCTCGGACTCACCGGCACCAAGTACGGCTGCGGCATCTCCGCCTGCGGGGCGTGCACCGTCCACCTGGACGGCCGTCCGGTGCGTTCGTGCGTGCTGCCCGTCTCCGCCGCCAACGGCAAGAGCGTGACGACCATTGAAGGGCTGGCGCAGGCCGGCACGCTCCACAAGGTGCAGCAGGCCTGGCTCGCGCATCAGGTGCCGCAGTGCGGCTACTGCCAGTCGGGCCTGATCATGGCCGCCGCGGCGCTGCTGGAAAAGACGCCGAACCCCACTGACGACGAGATCGACGAGGGCCTGACGAACATCTGCCGGTGCGGCACGTTCGCCCGCGTGCGCGCCGCCATCCACGCCGCCGCGCAGAACGAAGGAGCGGGGTCGTGAACAAGTGGACCAGGCGCGCCTTTATTGGCGCCGGCACCGTCGCGGGCGGGGGCTTCCTGCTCGGCGTCGCCGGCTTCACGTTTGCCCCGAGCCGGCACTCCCTCGTCTCCGCCGATGCCGCTGAGAGGGGTCAGCTCACCACCTGGATCACCATCACGCCCGACAACTTCGTCACCATCCTGATCCCGCACTGCGAGATGGGACAGGGCACGCCGACGGCGCTGGCGATGATGGCGGCCGAGGAACTGGAAGCGGACTGGTCGCTGGTCCGCGTGCAGGAGGCGCCGGCGCTGGACGAGTACGCCAACGGCTACATCATCCGCGCCATGGGCGGCGGCTATGTGCCTGCCGTGCTTGGGCGCGGTGTGGACTACGGCGCCTACAAGTTGACTGAGTGGATCGGCCTGATGGTGACGGGCGGTTCCACGGCGGTCAGGGGCACCGGCGAATGGGGCATGCGCGTGGCCGGGGGCGCCGCGAAGGAGATGCTGCTGGCCGCCGCGGCCCAGCAGTGGGGCGTGCCCGCCTCCGAGTGCGCGGCCAAGGGGTCGCGCGTCACCCACGCGGCATCCGGTCGTGGCAGCACGTTCGGTGAGCTCGCCCGCTCGGCGGCCACGCAGTCGGTACCAACCAGCCCCGCTCTCAAGGACCCGGGCACCTTCACCATCCGCCGCACCTCGGTGCCGCGGCGGGATCTCCCGTCCAAGGTGGATGGCAGCGCGAAGTACGCGATCGACTTCACCACGCCTGGCATGCTCTACGCCGCGGTCGAGATCGCACCGGTCCAGGGCGGCAAGCTGGTGTCGGTGGACACCACGCCGGCGGAGTCGATGCCGGGCGTGAAGAAGGTGGTGAAGCTGGACGAAGCGGTGGCGGTTGTCGCCGACAGCTTCTGGCGCGCGCGCCGCGCGCTGGCGGCGCTGAAGCCGGAGTTCAGTGACGCCGGGCACGGCGACGTCTCCACGGCGTCCATTTTCGCGGCGTTCGACAAGGCGCTCGGAGCGCCTCCTGAGGTGCCGAAAGGCGCGGCCAAGGTCGTGACGGCGGATTACCGCGCGCCGTTCCTGGCGCACGCGACGATGGAGCCCATGGTCTGCACGGTGAAGGTCGAAGGCGACCACGCCGAGGTGTGGACCGGCGTGCAGGATCCCCTCAACGCGCGCTCGGTCGCCGCCAAGGCGCTCGGCATCGACGTCGAGAATGTGCGGCTCACGAACTTTTTGCTGGGCGGCGGCTTCGGCCGGCGCCTGCCGTTCACGTTCGACTACGTGGATCTGGCGGCGCGCGTGGCAAAGGCGGTCTCCCCCACCGCGGTCAAGACCATCTGGACGCGCGAGAACGACACCCGGCATGACTACTACCGTCCGGCGGCGATGTCACGCCACGCCGGCGCGCTGGACGCCAACGGCGTGCCGCTGGCCGCGCACTCGAACTACACGGGTGGCGGCAACAGCGAAGCGGTCTTCATGCCCTACGCGATTGCCGAGAAGGACACCGACGAGAAGAAGGCCGATCACCCGATCCGGCTTGGGCAGTGGCGATCGGTGCTCAACTCGCAGCACGGGTTCTTCAAGGAGTCGTTCATCGACGAGATGGCGATCGCGGCCGGCAAGGACCCGTTCGAATTCCGGCGCGGCCTGCTCGGCGAGCAACCGCGCTTCAAGGCGGCGCTCGAGAAGGCGGCGGCCATGTCCGGCTGGGGCACGCCGCTCCCGCCTGGTGAAGGACGCGGCATTGCCATCTGCGAGAGCTTCGGTTCCATCGCCGCCGAAGTGGTGCACGTGGCGGTGTCCCCCGAAGGCAAGCTCAAGGTGCTGAACGTCTACGCGGCCGTGGACTGCGGCGACGTGGTCAACATCGACAGCGCCACCGCGCAGGTGGAGGGCGGCATCATCTACGCGTTGTCGGCGGCGCTGCTGAGCGAGATCAACATTGCCCAGGGCCGGATCGTGGAGACGAACTTCCGCGACTACCCGATGATTCACATCGCCGATGCGCCGAAGGTCACGACGGCGTTCATCCGGTCCGATGCCGCGCTCGGCGGCCTCGGCGAGCCACCGGTGCCGCCACTGGCGCCGGCGCTCGCGAATGCGATCCACGCCGCCACCGGTATCCGGGTCCGGGAGCTGCCGATCAGGAAAACGCCGTTGAAGCTCTGAGTCTCTGTGGCTAGAACCGGAACAGCCGCGTCATCTTGACGACGAAGGCGCGGTTCTTCAGGGTGAACCGGCCGGCTCGGGGATCGAGCGGGTTGGTGTCTTGCTCGTCCGTCCACACCACGAAGAACTCGCTGCCCGGACGGTATTCCCACCGGAACCGGACGTTGCTGCTGAAGGTCTTGTCGTTCGAGCTGTACTGCAGGAGCGCGCTGGCGAACATGCGCGGCGAGAAGCCGTAGTCGGTGCGGGCGCCGAACTGGCGCGTGGTGAAGCTGCCGGTCGGCAGCTCCACGCGGTTGAGCGTCACGCGGGGCTCCACCGACAACTGCTTCAGGATCGAGATGCGTCCCTGTGAGAACGTCAGCGCCTTGATCGTCCCGCTGTAGTACTCGCCGAGCTGCAGCCCGACGTTGCCCGACACGCGGCGCTGCTGGCCCATGTTGTAGGAAATGGTGACATCGTTGTAGTGATACCCGCCGTGCGGAATGGTCACACCCGACGCCGGCGAGAACGGCGCCAGCAACAGATCGTAGTTGGCGTTGGCCTCGATGTTGACCGTGTCGCTGTTGTCGAGTTCGGCATTGAAGCGGCCGGTCTGCTGCCGCGACTCGACGGCGCCGCCGCCATTCTCGAAATACTCGAGGCTGCCCTCGAAGGTGAACTTGCGGACCGCGCGCAGCCGCCGTGGACGGGGGCTGAACCGCCCCGACGCGAACGATCGCGTGAAGTTCGTCCGCCGCAGGAAGCCGACCTCCGGATTGAAGTCCTTCCCCACCTTCAGCACGCTGGCGCTCACGCCGTAGCGGTCCGGCACCCAGTCGAACTTGCCCTGGAAGCTCGCGGCGTCCCCCGTGAGGCCCGTGGTCTCGGTGCGGGCGTAGTAGCCGGTCACGGCGACGTTCTGGTAGAAGCCGAAGGCCGAGTCCACGCCGAAGGCCTGGTTGCTACCGCCGGCCGTCGCGCTCGACTGGTTGCGGTTGGTGAACATGGCGCCGATGGTGCTGCGCCGCAGGATGTCGCGCTTCACGCGCAGCACGGTGAAGTTGGTGGCCGGTGACCCGGACACGCTGTCATCGCCGGCCTGGATGTTCATCACGCCGACGCCGAAGGCGCCGACCTTGCCGGTGAGCCGCCCGCCGACGTCGATGGGGACGACGCGGCCGCGGTTGAGGCCGATGCGCCGACTGTAGAACATGTAGGGCTGGTCGCTGCTGCCGCCGCCACCGCCGCCCGACCCGGAGCCGCCGCGCGCGAAGTCGAACAGGCCGCGCCCCTCGAGAAAGAAGTCGCGCTTCTCTGGCAGGAACAGGTTGAACCGCGTCAGGTTGACCTGCTGCTCATCGATTTCCACCTGCGCGAAGTCGGTGTTCACGGTGAGGTCGGCGGTCAGGTTCGCGGTGATGCCGTACTTCAGGTCGCCCCCGAACTCGCCGTCCTTGTCGTTCGACACCGGCGGCTGCTGCAGCCGATCGGTGGAGCTGCGGCCGAGCGTGTAGGGCTTGAACTCCAGGTTGCGGCCGGCCGGCGGCAGGTCGAGGCCCACCACGGTGCCGAATGCCGACACGCGGTTGAGCGCCATCGGCCCCGCCATGTTGCGGGGCACCGGCGTCCAGTAGGTCCACTCGTTCTTGCGGCGGACCGAGCGGCGGAACTGGATGCCCCACACCTGGTCCGAGCCGGAGGTGTAGCGCAGCGACTTGAATGGGAACACCATCTCGATGGTCCAGCCGCCATCGAAACGGCCAGTCTTCGCGGTCCAGACCGGATTCCAGTCGGTGTTCGGCGCGCCTTCGTCGACGACCGAATAATCGGAGAAGCCGCCGATCGGGTTGGCGTAAAACATGTAGCCACTGCGGCGATCGTTGAAGGTGTCGAACCCGACGCCGAAGTGATCGTTCTGCCGCATCTGGTTGGTGTCGCGGCGCAGCTCGTTGGCAATCCACTTCTCCGGTGGCGCCGTGTCCCAGCACCTCGCCGAAACGTAGATGTTGTCGCGGTCGAACGACACCCAGATCTCGGTCCTCTCAGATGCTGGCTGGCCGTAAAGCGGCGCCACCTGCAACAGACCGCCGAACCCGGGCGCGGTGCGATAGAACGCTTCGTCCAATTGGCCGTCAAGGCGCAGCGGTTCGGTGAGCTTGATGGCCCGGATCGTCGCCCGGCCGTCGGCGGCCCGTACCATGGCGTTCGGCTGGTCTGGCGCAGCCGCGCCATCCCCCCCGAGGGTGGCTGGCGACTGCTGCGCGAAGGCGGGATGAGTCTGGAAAAGGAGGACGGCGAACGCTAACAGGAAACGCACTTATGGTTATTCTTTGCTCCGAGCTTTTCCAGGAGGGCGATGGTCTCGGGATAGGGTTGCACGCGCTGCACTGCGCCATTGGCCATGTCGACGGTCGTTCTCCCCTCGCGATCGACGGCCATGACGTTGGCGCCTTTCGACACCAGGTAGAGAATCATTTCGTTGTCGCCGCGCGCCGCCGCATGGTGCAGCGCGGTGTTGCCTTCGTGGTCGGCGGCGTTGACGTCGGCACCGAGTTCTTCCACCAGGTATTTGACGGCGGCCAGCATGCCGCTGGGCGCGAAGCGGTGTGAGTTGGCGGCGAAGCCTTCGCCGTAGCCGACGCCCGCCGTGGCGTGAAGCGGCGTGACCGACGGACCGCCGATGGGCACCGCGGGCAGCCCCGACACGTCCTTCACTTCGCGCTCGACCGCATCGCCGAAACGCGGCCGCCCGGCCGGTTTGATGGTGGGCACGTTCGGATCGGCGCCGGCCGCCACCAGCATCTTCATCGCCGCGATATCGCTGGCGTAGGCGGCGCGCCAGAACACGCTGGCACCAATCTCATCGACGCCCGACAGGTCGAAGCTGTAGCCGGAATACCAGACCTTCATCTTCAAGCGCGCGTTGGCGTCGGCGCCCTTGTCGATCAGGCTCTTCATCAAGTCGAGATAGCCGGTCTTCTGCTGCATGTGCGCGCGCGGCTGCGGATAGAGCGCCTTCGGCGCCCATTCCACGTTCAGCACGCCGTAGAGCGGCGTGACGCCGTTGACGCTGGCGAGACTGGGGTTCGCGCCCCGGTCCAGCAGCTGCTGCGCCAGGTCGAAGTGGCCGTTGATCACCGCCATCAGCAGCGGGCTGGTCTTGTCGCCGGCCGACACCTGGTTGACGTCGGCGCCGGACTTGAGCAGCGCCGAGGTCGAATCCAGGTAGCCCTGGCGAACGGCAAACAGCAACGGGGTCAGGCCGCCGTGGGCGTTGATCAACTCGTTGAGCTGGTAGTTACGGTCCACGCCAGGCATGGGCGGGCGGCGGGCGCCTCCCGCGGCGGGCGGCGCACCGCCAGGCGGCGGCGCGCCGGGCACCTGCGGGTTGCCGCCGAAGCCCAGGCCTTCGCGGCTCAGGTTGGCGAGGTCCGACACCTTGCTGGCGGCCTTGAGATCGGCGCCCTTCGAGGCGAGATAGCTGATGACGTCGGCGCGGTTCGAAGCCGCGGCATACATCAGCGGCGTCTGCGAGCGCACGCCGTCCGGGGCGTTGACATCGGCGCCGGCGTCCACCAGCGCCTTCACCGCGTCCACGTTGCCCGAGGCGGCGGCCACCATCAGCGGCGAGGTGCCGTTGGGGGTGCCGGCCTTGACGTCGCTCCCGGCCTTGATCAGGGCCTCGATGACCGGTCCGTGGCCCCGCTGGCTGGCGAGGAACAGCGGCGTGTAGGCGCCGAGGCGCGTGGTGGCGCGGACGTTGGCGCCGGCGAACACGAGCATCTGCGCCAGCTCGAGGTCGCCGTTCATCGCCGCCCAGTGCAGCGCCGTCATGCCGTCGCCCTGCGCAGCGTTGACGTCGGCCGCCGACTTCAATAGCGCCTTCACGGCGATCTTGTCACCGCGAGCGGCCGCCTCCGCAACCGGAGCATCTGCAGTTGCTTCGGCGGGCCCCGCCGAAGCGGCTTCGCCGCGAAGGCGGGCGTCAGCCACCGGCGCCGTGCCTGCTGCCGATAGCAGCGCCGACAAGCCCACAGCCATCACACCAGCGACGAACGTTCCGCGAATCACTTTGCGCATATGCGTATCCCTGTCACTGTCACGAACGTTAACCACTGAGGACACGGAGGACACCGAGCTGCGTCCTCTGTGTCCTCTGTGGCCAATGTTATTCAGCAGCCGCGGTCGTCGCCGGAACTGTATTCAAGTCGTAGGCCGCCGTGCTGTCGCCGAACGTCTTGAAGTCGTCCATGCCCAGCAGGTGCGTCACCGACAACATCACGTTGGCCATCGGCGTGCCGTCGGCCGCCTTCAGGTGCAGGCCGCCCTTGAGCGCGCCGCCGGCGTGGCCGGCGAGGAACAGCGGGCAGCGCTTGTGGTTGTGGACGTTCGAGTTGCCCATCGGCGAGCCGTAGACCACCAGCGTGTTGTCCAGCAGGTTGCCTTCCCCGTCGGGAGTGTTCTTCAGCTTCGACAGGAAATACGGAAGCATGCTGATGTGGTACTTGTTGATCTTGGCGAAGTCGGTGATGCGCTCGTCGCGGTCCTGGTGGTGCGACGCCGAGTGGAACGCCGCCTTGTAGCCGCTGTCCGGATAGACGCGGTTGGAGGCATCGCGGCCCATCTTGAAGGCGAACACCCGCGTGGTGTCCGACGCGAACGCCAGCGCCTGCAGGTCGAACATCAGCTTGACGTGCTGCTCGAACGAGTCGGGCACGCCGACGGGGGCGCCGGGCAGCTCGCGCTGCTCGCCGGTGCTGTTGGCGGCCTCGATCTGCTGGATGCGGCGCTCGATCTCGCGCACGTCCTCCAGGTAGTCGGCCAGGCGCGCCTTATCCGCGGCGCCGAGGTTCTTGTTGAGCCGAGACACGGCCGTACCCAGCCAGTCGAGGATGCTCTTGTCTTCCCCGCGCCGTTCCTGGCGCTCCGCCGGCGTGGCGCCGACGCCGAACAGCAGGTCGAACACGGTGCGCGGGTCGCGGACCATCGGCAGCGGCTGGTTGGGCGCTGCCCAGCTGATCGAGTCGGTGTAGGTGCACGAGTAGCCATACGAGCAGCCGCCCGCCTGATCCACGTTCTCGATGCACAGCTGCATCGACGGGATCGCGGTGGTCTGGCCGTTGCGCTGCGCGTAGTACTGGTCCAGCGAGGTGCCGACGAAGACGTCCGAGCCCTGCGTCTGCTTGGGGTGCATCTGCGTCAGGAACACCGCGCTCGAGCGGAAGTGGTCGCCGCCGATTTCCGGCGCCGTGAACGCCTCGGCGTTGCGGACGTCGGTGTTGCTGATGATGGTGATGTCGTTGCGGAACGGCTCGAGCGGCGCCAGGCTGCTCGGCGACAGGTCGAAGTCGCGGCCGACTGCGGCCGGCGCCCACAGGTTCTTCTTGATGCCGAACGCCGTGCTGCCGGCGGAGCCGTGCACCATTTCAATGGCCGCCAGGCGGACCTTGCCCCTCGCCTGCGCGAAGGTGGCCCGGGCCGGGATCATGGCTTCGAGGAACGGCAGGGCCATGGTGACGCCGACGCCCTTGAGCGCCGTACGGCGGGAAATGTGCTTCTGCGTGATGTACATCGTCTTCTGCTCCTACGGCTGCGTTATCCGGCTAAAGCCGGATGCTACATCTAACTACTGCTGCCCAACTGCAATGTGGCGTCCGCCTTCAGGCGGACCTAGCGCGCGACGTCGGCCGCGCGGCGTTCCTTACCCGTATCGGCCACGCCCATCTTGAACGCCGGGCTGTTGACCACTCCCGTCACAAACGCGGACATCCGGTTGTTGCTCTTCCCCGCGTCGCGGACGATGCCGCGGATGGTCGGCATGTCGGTGTATTCAATCCGGCGGCCGAGCGCATAGGTCATCAGGCTCTCGGTGAAGCCGGTCAGGAACACGTCCGAGTGCTTCAGCAGCGCCTCGCGCAGGCCGCCCGGGCCGTCCATCTTGGTGCCGTCGTAGAGGTCGCCGACCACGTCCACCGGCACTTCGTTGTCCTTGATGCGCCAGGCGCCGGTGACATCGAAGTTCTCGAGCGCCAGGCCCAGCGGGTCAATCACCTTGTGGCACGACGTGCACGACGGGTTCTTGCGGTGCTCCTCCATGCGCTCGCGCGTGGACAGCATCTTGCCGCCTTCGTTGGCCTTCACGGAATCGTCCAGGGCCGGCACGTTGGGCGGCGGCGGCGGCGGCGGCGACGCCAGCAGCACCTCCATCACCCACTTGCCGCGCTGCACCGGCGAGGTGCGGTCGGCCACCGACGTCAGGGTCAGGATGCTGCCCTGGCCGAGCAGGCCACGGCGATACGGCGGCATGGTGACGCGCTGGAACGCGCTGCCGGTCACGTTGGCAACGCCGTAGTGCTTGGCCAGCCGCTCGTTGACGAACGAGTAGTCGGCCGTCAGCAGCTCCGTCACCTTGCGATCCTCGCGGACGATGCTGTCGAAGAAGAGCTCGGTCTCGCGCTTCATGGCCTTGGCGAGCGTGTCGTCGTACTGCGGATACAGCAGGTAGTCGGGGGAGATCTTGTCGAGGTCCTGCAGGCGCAGCCATTGCGATCCGAAGCGCGTCGCCAGCGCCTCCGACCGCTTGTCGGCCAGCATCCGGCGGACCTGCTTGTCGAGGCCGGCCGCGGTCTTGAGCGAGCCGAGGGAGGCGGCGCGGATCAGGTCGGCGTCGGGCACCGTGCCCCACAGGAAGAACGACAGGCGCGACGCCAGGTCTTCATCGCCGATGCGGTAGTTCGCCGTGCGAATGCCGGCCGGTTGCTCTTCCAGTCGGAACAGGAAACGCGGGCTCATCAGGATGGACTGCACCGCCATGCGGATGCCGGGCTCGAAGCCGCCCTTCTTGCGCCCCTGCTCGTAGAACTTCATCGCGTCCTGCAGGTCAGCCGCCGACGGCGCGCCGCGGAAGGCCTGCGTCGCGAGCTTGTTGACAATGCCGGCGGCGCACGACTCCTCTTCGGCGGCGTTGGTCGGCCGGCAGGAGAAGATCTTCAGGCGGCTCGGCGTGTCCGAGACGCCGGTCACGTCCAGCGGCCCCTGCACCACGAAGTCCCGCAGGTGCGGCAGCATGGTGATGCCGAAGGTGATGCTGACGTCGGCCAGCGTGTTCTCGAGCGGCATCAACAGGTCGTCGACCGGGCCGTCGAGGCGCTGGATGAACGCAGCGGTGATCCGCTGCGGGCCGGCCTTGACGTGCACCGGCGGAGTCTGCAACTCGAGGCCGTTCTTCGGGTCGGTCTCGCTCATGCGCGTGTTGAGGTCGAACAACGCCACGCGCTCGCCGTTGACCGAAATCTCGACCTGCTCGGTGAGGCCATAGGCGGTCATCGAGTTGCGGCCGGCGAGGCCGCCGAGCGGCTCGTAGTGCAGCGAGGTCTTGAAGATGTAGTGGCCGTCGGCCGGGAAGGTGTGCACCACCGAGGTGCCGCCGCGCGTGCCCATGGGCGCGCCGTCGACGCGGCGCATCTGCGACGCGGCGCGGGCGATCTTGTAAGTGGTCGAGGTCGCCGTGGCGTTGCGATCGCCCACCGCGAGACGGCTGATCTGGCTGGCCGCGCGCAGGTAGCCGTCCATCAGGGTCGGCGAGAAGATCTGCGCGTCGGCAACGTTGTCGAAGCCGTGGCTGATGGTGTCGGGCGGCAGGTAGGTGGTGACGTCCACGTCCACGTGCAGCAGGTCCTTCACCGCGTTGGCGTACTCGGCGCGGTTCAGGCGCTGGAAGGGACGCGAGCCCGGATTCGGGTGGAGCGCCGCCGCCTTGTCCATGCGCGCTTCAAACGCCGCCGCCAAACCCGTGATCACCGCCGGTTCCGGACGGCGGGCGCCCGACGGCGGCATCATGCCGGCGCGGAGCTTGCGGATCATCTTCTCGGTGGTCTCACCGTGCTCATCGAGCTTGGTGGCATCGAACGTGGCCAGTGACAGGCCGCCGGCCTTGCCGCGCTCGCTGTGGCACCCGGCGCAGTACTGCTTCACCAGCGCCGTCTGCTCCGCCGACAGCATGGCAGTGGCGGCCGGGGCATGCGACGTGGTCGGCTTGACTGGCCCCGCCGAGGCTGGTCCGGCCGTCGAGGCTGGTCTCGCCGCAGCCGCCGGGGCACCCTGGGCGGCGGCGGATCTCCCCTGCGCCGAGAGACCGATGACAGCCGTGACCAGCACGGCGCTTGCGAAAGTCTTGTTCAGCATGTGATGCACTTGTGGTTGTTCTTGGCGCCGAGTGACTCGAGCAGCTTGATGGTTTCCGGATACGGTTGCGTGCGCTGCACGGGGCCGTTGGCAATGTCCACCGTGGTGTTGCCTTCGCGGTTCACCCGCTTGACGTCGGCGCCCTTCGAGACCAGGAAGAGAATCGAGTCGTTGTCGCCACGCGACGCGGCGAGGTGAACCGGGGTGTTGCCCTCGTGGTCGGCGGCGTTGACGTCGGCGCCCAGCTCTTCGACGAGGTACTTGATCGCCGGCAGGAAGCCGGTGGGCGCGTAGCGGTGCGAGTTGGCGGCAAAGCCTTCGCCGTAGCCGACGCCCGACGCGGCATGCAGCGGAAACACCGCGGGACCGCCGTAGGGAATGGGCGGCACGCCCGACAGGTCCTGCACCTGACGAATGCCTTCACCGGTGAAGGGCCGGCCCGCCGGCTTCATGGTCGGGATGTTCGGATCGGCGCCGTAGGACACCAGCAGCTTCATCGCCGCCACGTCGTTGGCGTAGGCGGCCCGCCAGAAGGGGGTCGCGCCGCTCTCGTCCACGCCGGCGAAATCCGAGTTGAACGCCTGATACCAGACCTTCCGCTGCAGGCGGACGTTGACGTCGGCGCCCTTGTCCAGGAGCGTCTTCATCAGCTCCAAGTAGGTGGTCTTCTGCTGCTGATAGGCCTTCGGACTGGGATACAGCGACTTCGGCGCCCACTGGATGTTGAGCACGCCGTAGAGCGGCGTCACGCCATTGAACGCCACCGCGTTGGGGTTGGCGCCCTTCTCGACGAGGTAAGTCGCCAGGTCGAAATGGCCATTGATGATCGCGATCAACAGCGGGCTGGTCTTGTCGCCCGCGTTCAACTGGTTGATGTCGGCACCGCCTTCGACCAGGGCCTTCACCGTGTCGGTGTAACCCTGGCGGGCGGCGAACAGGAGCGCTGACAGCCCGCCCTGCGAGCTGATCAACTCGTTGTAGCGGTAGCCGCGAGTGGCGCCGGCGATGTCAGCCGGCCGGTTGGTCTGCGGGCGGGCGGCGTTGCCGCCGGCGCCGCGCGCCATGGCTTCTTCTTCCGGCGCCGTCAGCGCGAACAGATCCACCACCTTGGTGGTGGCCTTGTGGTCGGCGCCGCGCGCCAGCAGCAGCCTGACGGCCTCGGTGCGGTTGAAGCCGGCGGCGAAGATCAGCGGCGTTTCGCCCTTGGCGCCGTCCCTGGCGTTGATGTCGGCGCCGTTCTCGATCAGCGACGTGATGGTCTTGGTGTCGCCCGCGGCGGCGGCAATCATCAGCGGTGTGGTGCCGTTGCTGGTGGTCGCCTTGGCGTCGGCGCCCGCGGCGAGCAGCGCCGCGACCACTCCGGAGTGACCGCCCTTGGCGGCAAGGTAGAGCGGCGTATACGCGCCCAGCCGCGTGGTGGCGCGCACGTTGGCGCCAGCGTAGATCAGCATCTGCGCCAGCTCGGCGTCGCCCTTCATGGCGGCCCAGTGCAGGGCGGTGGTGCCGTCGCCCTGCGCTTCGTTGACGTCGAGGCCCTTCTTGAGGAGCGCCCGCACGCCGTCGCGATCGCCCTTGCTCGCCGCCTCCGCGACTGAGCCATACGGAGTCGCTACGGCGAGCCTCGCCGAAGCGGCGCCTTGCGAAGTTGCGCCGCGAAGGCGGGCCGCATCAGCCACCGGCGCGGGCGCCTGCCCGCTAATCGCCACCGTCAGGCAGAGCGCGAGGCCGAGGCTTCCGAACAGTCTCTGTCGCAACATGACTATTCCTGCTTGGCCTGAGCGCCGTCGAAGGCGGCCGCCGTGATGTCCGGCGCCGTGGTGAGGTTGAACTCGCCGGTGCTGTCACCGAAGTTCCTGACCTCGTCCAGGCCCAGGCTGTGGATCGCCGTGAGCATGGCGTTGGCCATCGGCGTGCCGTCGGCCGCCTTGAGGTGCAGGCCGCCCTTGAGCGCGCCGCCGGCCTTGCCGGCGAAGAACAGCGGGCAGCGCTTGTGGTTGTGAATGTTCGAGTCGCCCATCGGCGAACCGTAGACGACCAGCGTGTTGTCGAGCAGGTTGCTCTCGCCGTCGGGCGTGTCCTTCAGCTTCTTGAGGAAGTACGGGAGCATGCCGACGTGGTACTTGTTGATCTTGGCGAAGTCGAGGACCCGGTCCTCGCGATCGCCGTGGTGCGACGCCGGGTGGAACCCGGTGGTGACGCCACTGGTCGGATAGACCCGGCTCGACGCGTCGCGACCCATCTTGAACGAGAACACACGCGTGATGTCCGAGGCGAAGGCCACGGCCTGCAGGTCGAACATCAGCTTGACGTGCTCGTCAAACGAGTCGGGCACGCCGACCGGCGAGGTCGGCAGCTCGCGCACCTCGCCGCTCTTGTTGTAGTGCTCGACCTTCTGGATGCGGCGCTCGATCTCGCGCACTTCGTCCAGGTAGTTTGACAGGCGGGTGCGATCGGCGGCGCCAATCTCCTTGTTCAGCCGCGACAGCTGCGAGCTGATCAGGTCGAGGATGCTCTTGTCTTCGGCGCGGCGAATCGCGCGTTCCTCCGGGGTGGCGCCGACGCCGAACAACTGGTCGAAGGCCAGGCGCGGGTCGCGAATCATCGGCAGCGGCTGGTTCGGTCCGGCCCAGCTGATGGTGTCGGTGTACACGCACGAGTAGCCGTAGGAGCAGCCGCCGGCCTGGTCCACCGCCTCGATGCACAGCTGCATTGACGGGATGGGCGTTTCCTGGCCGAACTTCCGCGCGTAGAGCTGGTCGAGCGAGATGCCGGCGCGCACGCCGGAACCCTGCGTCTGCAGCGGGTGCGCCTGGGTCAGGAACACCGCGCTCGAGCGGAAGTGGTCGCCGCCGATTTCCGGCAGCTCGAACGCTTCGGCGTTGCGCACGTCAGTGTTGCTGACAATCGTCAGGTAGTCGCGGAACGGCTCGAGCGGCGCCAGGCTGGTGGGCGACAGGTCGAAGCCCTTGCCCACGGCCGCCGGCGACCACAGGTTCTTCTCGAGGCCGAACTTGGTGGCGCCCGCGGAGCCATGCACCATTTCAATGGCGGCCAGTCGCACCTTGCCCGCGGCGGTCTTGGCGAACACGGTGCGCGCGGGCACCATCGCCTCCAGCATCGGCAGCGCCATCGTCACTCCCAGCCCACGCAGCACCGTGCGGCGGGAAATGTGCTTCTTGGTGATGAACATCAGCCTCTCCTCCGATTACCGACCAACAATCCGGCTAAAGCCGGATGCTACATGTGGCGTCCGGCTTTAGCCGGACCGTGCCGTCCGCCGTCAGGCGGACCGTGCTACCGACCGGCAGCGGTAGTCGTCTCGACCGCCGCGACCCGACCCATCCGGAAGGCGCCGCTGTTGGCGACGCCGGCAATGAACGACGAGAACTTGTAGTGGTTGCGCTTGGCGTCACGCACGATGGCGCGGACCGCCGGCATGTCGTACGACTCGACGCGGCGGCCGAGCGCGTAGGTCATCAGGCTCTCGGTGAAGCTGAGCATGATCACGTCCTGGTGCTTCAGCAGCGCGTTGCGCAGGCCGATCGGGCCGTCGAGCTTGGTGCCATCGTATAAGTCGCCCGCCGGATCCACGGCGACGCCGTTGTCCTTGATGCGCCATACGCCGGTCACGTCGAAATTCTCGAGGGCGAGGCCGAGGGGGTCAATCACCTTGTGGCACGAGGTGCAGGCCGGGTTCTTCCGGTGCTCTTCCATGCGGCCGCGCGTCGACAGGGTCCGGCCCTCATCACCGACCGCCTTGGTTTCGTCGAGCGTCGGCACGTTGGGGGGCGGCGCCGGCGGCGGCGAACCGAGCAGCACTTCCATCACCCACTTGCCGCGCAGCACCGGCGAGGTGCGGTCGGCGATCGAGGTCAGCAGCAGGACGCTGCCCTGCCCGAGCACGCCGCGGCGGTTCGGGTCGGCGATGGTCACCCGGCGATACTCCTCGCCCAGGATGTTCGGGATGCCGTAGTGCTTGGCGAGCCGCTCGTTGACGAAGGTGTGGTCCGCGGTCAGCAAGTCGGTCACGGGACGGTCTTCGCGGATCAGGCTGTCCACGAACAGCTCGGTTTCACGCACCAGCGCCTGCGACAGCGTCGTGTCCCAGTACGAATAGAAGTGGTGATCGGGACGGACCTTCTCGACGTCCTGCAGGCGCAGCCACTGCGAGGCGAACCGCGTCGACAGCGCCTCGGACCGCGGGTCGGCCAGCATGCGCTTCAACTGCTTCTCGAACACCGCTGGCGTCTGCAGCGTGCCCAGCGCGGCGACGCGGATCAACTCGGCATCGGGCACCGAGCCCCAGACGAAGAACGACATGCGTGATGCCAGATCCAGGTCGGTGATGCGGTAGGTCTGCCCGGCGCGCAACGCCGCCGGCGCCTGCTCGAGGCGGAACAGGAAGCGCGGGCTGGCGAGGATGGCCTGCACCGCCATGCGGATGCCCGACTCGAAGTCCCCCGCCTCTGCTCGCGCATCTACTGGCGAGCTACGGCGGGGCTCCGCCGTAGCGGCCTCCGGCCGCGAAGGCGAGCCGTGGCGGCCGCGCTCGTAGAAGGTCATCAACTCCTTGAAGTCGTCGGCCTGCACCGGACCACGATAGGCCCGGCCGGCGAGCTGGCGGACGATGTCGGTGGCGCAGCGGGATTCCTCGACGGCGCTGATCGGCCGGCAGGTGAAAATCCGGCGGCGGCTCGCGGTGTCCGACACGCCAGTGACGGCGACCGGGCCGGCCACCGTGAAATCGCGCAGGTGCGTGAGCGCCGTGGTGCCGAACACCTCGCCGATGTTGGTGTCGGCGAGCGTGTGCTCAATCGGCATGATCAGGTCGTCGGCCGGGCCGTCGAAGCGCTGGACGAACGCCGCCGACAGGCGCTGCTCGCCCGCCTTGATGTGGACCTTCGGCGTCTGCATGGTCATGCCGTTGGGGTCCTGCTCGTTCATGCGGGGGTTGATGTCCATCAACGCCACGCGCTCGCCGTTGATCGAGACCTCGATCTGCTCGCCGCGATAGGGGCCGCCGAACAGGTCGCCGGTCGGGCCCATGTGCAGCATGATCTTGAAGTAGTAGTCGCCGTCGGCCGGGAACACGTGCATCACCGACAGCCCGCCGCGAGTGCCGAGCGGCGCGCCTTCGACATGGCGCATCTGCGATGCCGTGCGCGGCACCTTCCAGGTCGTCGAAGCAGCGGAGGCGTTGCGGTCGCCCACCGCGAGGCGGCTGATCTGGCTGGCCGCGCGCAGGTAGCCTTCCATCAACGTCGAGGAAATGGTCTGCGAGTCGGCGATGTTGTCGAAGCCGTCGCTGATGGTGTCGGCCGGCAGGTAGGCGTTGACGTCCACGTCCACCGACAGCAGGTCTTTCACCGCGCGCGCGTACTCGGCGCGATTGAGACGCTGCGACGGACGCGATCCGGGGTTGGGGTTGAGCGCCGCGGCGCGATCGATGCGCGTCTCGAACGCCGCCGCCAGCGCGTCGATTACGGCCGGCTCGGGACGACGGGCCCCGGCGGGCGGCATCATGCCGGCGCGCAGCTTGCGGATCATCTTTTCCGTGGTGTCGGCGTGATCGACGACCGTGGTGGCGTCGAAGGCGGCGAGCGAGAGGCCGCCGGCCTTGCCGCGATCGCTATGACAGCCGGCGCAGTACTGCTTGATGACCGCGTTCTGCTCCACCGGGAGCATCGTCGTCGACGCGGGCGCGTGGGAGACGATGGCCTTGGGCGCCGAAGCGGACTCGATCGCGGGCCGCGAAGGCGGCTTGACCACGGCGGGAGCCTGCCCCGCCGAAACGGCTGAGCGACCCGCCGCGAAGGCGGGCGGCCAGGCAAACGCAGCCAACAACAAGCACGATGCGATGACTGCTCTAGTCATCGGCTTCAACACGACACGCACTTGTGGTTGTTCTTCGAGCCGAGTTTTTCGAGCAGCTTCACGGTTTCGGCATAGGGTTGCGTGCGCTGGACCGGCCCGTTGGCCATGTCGGCCACGGTCTGGCCTTCGCGGTTCACCTTGGTGACGTCGGCGCCCTTCGAGACGAGGTAGAGAATGGCGTCGTTGTCGCCACGGGCCGCAGCGTGATGCAGGGCGGTGTTGCCGTCGTGATCGACGGCATTGACGTCGGCGCCGGCCACTTCAACCATGTACTTGATGCCGGGCAGGAATCCGGCCGGCGAGTGAATGTGCGAGTTGGCGGCGAAGCCTTCGCCGAAGCCAACGCCCGCGGCCGCCTGCAACGGCGGCACGCCCGGCCCGCCCAGGGGAACCGGGGCCATCTTCGAGACGTCCTGCCCCTGGCGCACCTCACCGGAATCGCCGAGCCGCTGGCGTCCGGCTGGCCGCATCGTCGGAATGTTCGGGTCGGCGCCGTGCGCCATCAACAGCGACATCGCCGCGACATCCCCGGCAAATGCGGCGCGCCACATCGGCGTGGCGCCGATCTCATCGACACCGGCGAGATCGAAGTTATATTCCGAGTACCAGACCTTGCGGGTGAGGCGGAGGTTCGGGTCCGCGCCCTTCTCGAGCAGGGCCTTCATGAACGCCAGGTACGGGGTCCGTTGCTGGTTGTATGCCCGCGGCTGCGGATAGAGCGCGCGCGGCGCCCACGTGACATTCAGCGCGGCATAGAGCGGGGTGACGCCGTTGACGGCGGCCGCGTTCGGGTTGGCGCCGTGCTCGAGCAGCCACTGGGCCAGGTCGAACTGGCCGTTGATCGCGGCGATCAGCATCGGACTGGTCTTGTCGCCGGCCGACACCTGGTTGACATCGGCGCCGGCCGCCACCAGCGTCGTCACCGCGTCGGTGAAGCCGCCGCGCGCCGCCAGCATCAGCGCGGTCACGCCGCCCTGCGTGCCGATCAATTCGTTATAGAAATACGGCCGCTCGATCCCAGGTGTGCCGACACCACCACCGCGGCGACCGCCGCCGCCACCGCCGCCAGCGGCCGGCACGGCAGCCGGTGCCGCCGGGGCTCCCGGCGCCACCACCTGGCCGGCCCGGCCCTGGCCGGCGCCGCCCGGCTGGGCGCCGCTGCCCGATGCCTGCGCCAGGAACTCCTGCTCCTGGCTGCTCAGGCTGCCGACATTCACGACCTTCGACGTGGCCTTCAGATCCGCGCCGGCCTTGATCAACGCCTTGACGGCATCGACGCGATTGTTGGCGACGGCAAACATCAACGGCGTCTGCCCGAAGGTCTTCTCACGGGCTTCGATCTCGGCGCCATTCTCGACGAGCGTGGTCACGGCCGTGGCGTTGCCGGACGAGGCCGCGAGCATCAGCGGCGTGGTCCCGAGCGCGTTGGCCGCTTTCGCGTCGGCGCCGCCGGCGAGCAAGGCGGAGATGACGGCGGCGTGGCCCTGTTCGGCCGCGAGCAGGAGCGGCGTGTAGCCGCCGAGGCGCGTGCTGGCCTTGACGTTGGCGCCAGCGAAGAGCAGCATCTGCGCGAGCTCGGCATCGCCGTTCCGCGAGGCCCAGTGGAGCGCCGTCATGCCGTCGCCCTGCGCCGCGTTGACGTCGGCGCCGCCCTTCAGCAGCGTGCGGACGGCTTCCTTGTCGCGCCTGGCGGCCGCCGCCGCGACCGGAGCATTACTGGTCGCTATGGCGGGCCCCGCCGTAGCGGCCTGATCGTCCGCGCCGCGAAGGCGGGCGTCGGCCACGGGCGACGCCGCCGCGCTCAGCCATACCGACAACGTAATGGCGAGAACGCCGACGAGCCCGAGTCCCTGGATCACTTTGCGCATAAGCCAGCCCCTGTCACTTGCCCATAAACATGGGCCACAGAGGACACCGAGGACACTCTGTGTCCTCGGTGTCCTCTGTGGCTAACTCCTCTGCGTTCTACAGTGCGGCGGTGGTCGCCGGCACCGACGTCAACTCGAAGCGTCCCGTGCTGTCGCCGAAGCTCTTGAGGTCGTTGAGTCCGAG
Source organism: Vicinamibacterales bacterium (assembly GCA_041659285.1). Taxonomy (NCBI): domain Bacteria; kingdom Pseudomonadati; phylum Acidobacteriota; class Vicinamibacteria; order Vicinamibacterales; species Vicinamibacterales bacterium. The sequence continues at coordinate 442,481 of JBAZYO010000002.1, forward strand.
GTCCTGCATCAACGCCAGCATCACGTTGGCCATCGGCGTGCCGTCGGCGGCCTTGAGGTGCAGGTTGCCGCGCAGCGCGCCACCGGCCTTGCCGGCCAGGAACAGCGGGCAGCGCTTGTGGTTGTGCACGTTCGAGTTGCCCATCGGCGAGCCGTAGATCACCAGCGTGTTGTCGAGGAGGTTCTTGTCGCCCTCGGGCGTGTTCTTCAGCTTGTTCAGGAAGTACGGAATCATGCTCACGTGATACCGGTTGATCTTCATGAAGTCGGTGACACGGTCTTCGCGCTCGCCGTGGTGCGAGGCGGGGTGGAAGGCGGAGCGGACGCCGCTCTCGGGGTAGACGCGGGCGGAGCCGTCGCGGCCCATCTTGAACGAGAAGACGCGGGTGACGTCGGTCGCAAACGCCAGCACCTGCAGGTCGAGCATCAGCTTGACGTGCTCGTCGAAGGAGTCGGGCACGCCGATCGGCGCTTCCGGCAACTCGCGGGCCTCGCCCGAGGCGTTGTGCGCCTCGACCCGCTGGATGCGGCGTTCAACTTCGCGCACCTCTTCGAGGAACGCGCCGAGACGGGCGCGATCGCTGGTGCCCAGATCCTTCTGGAGCCGCGCCACCTCGCCACTGACCCAGTCGAGAATGCTCTTGTCGGTCTTGCGATGGGCAGCCCGTTCGGCCGGGGTCGCGCCGACGCCGAACAGCGAGTCGAAGGCGGCGCGCGGGTCGCGAATCATCGGCAGCGGCTGCTTCGGCGACGCCCAGCTGATGCTGTCGGTGTAGGCGCAGCTGTAGCCGTAGGCGCAGCCGCCCGACTGGTCCACGGTCTCGATGCTGAGCTGCATCGACGGGATGGCCGTGTCCTGGCCGAAATGTTGCGCGTAGATCTGGTCCAGCGAGGTGCCGGCGAAGACGTCGGAGCCCTGGGTCTTCTTCGGGTGCGCCTGCGTCAGGAACACCGCGCTCGAGCGGAAGTGGTCGGCACCGATCTCCGGCAGCGAGAACGCCTCAGCGTTGCGGACGTCGGTGTTGCTGACAATGGTGAGGTAATCACGGAACGGCTCGAGCGGCGACAGCGCGCCCGGGCTCAGGTCGAACGCCGTGCCCTCGGCGGCCGGCGACCACAGGTTCTTGCTGGCGCCAAACACGGTGGCGCCGGCGGAGCCGTGGACCATCTCGATCGCCGACAACCGCACCTTGCCCGCGGCCGCGGTCTTGGCGAGCAGCGTTTGCGCCGGGACCATCGCGTCCAGCAGCGGCAGCGCCAGGGTGACGCCAAGGCCGCGAAGAACCGTGCGGCGGGACAGGTGCTTCTTCGTGATGTATTCCATAGTGTCTATCTCTCCACTGTCGTTTCGACTGCTTCGGCTCTGCTCATCTGGAACGCCCGGCTCGTCACGACCCCCATAACGAACGCCGAGAAGCGGTTGTTGCTCTTCGCCGCGTCGCGAATGATGCGGCGAACGGTCGGCATGTCGTAGGACTCGACGCGCCGGCCGAGGCTGTAGGTCATGAGGCGCTCGGTGAAGCTCAGGACGAACATGTCCTGGTGCTTCAGGAGCGCGGCGCGCAGGCCCACCGGTCCGCTCATCTTGGTGCCGTCGTAGAGGTCGCCCACCGGATCGACCGGCTCGCCGTTGTCGCGAATGCGCCAGCGTCCGGTGACGTCGAAGTTCTCGAGCGCCAGGCCGAGCGGGTCGATCACGCGGTGGCACGAGTTGCACTGCGGGTTGGCGCGGTGCTGCTCCATGCGCTGGCGCGTGGTCAGCTGCTTCTCGCCGGCGTCGGCCTTGGTCTCGTCGAGGGCCGGCACGTTCGGTGGCGGCGCCGGCGGCGGCGAGGCGAGCAGCACTTCCATCACCCACTTGCCGCGCAGCACCGGCGAGGTGCGATCGGCGACCGAGGTCAGCGCCAGGATGCTGCCCTGGCCGAGCAAGCCGCGGCGGTTCTCGCCGGCAAGCGCGACGCGGCGGAACTCCGGCCCGTTCACGTCCGGGATGCCGTAGTGCCTGGCGACCCGCTCGTTCACGAAGGTGTAGTCTGCCGTCAGCAAGTCGAGAATCGACCGATCCTCGCGGACGATGCTGTCGAAGAACAGCTCGGTTTCGCGCCTCAGCGCCTCCGACAGCTTGAAGTCGTAGTACGGGAACAGCAGCGCGTCGGGATTGATCTTCTCGAGGTCCTGCAGCCGGAACCACTGCGACGCGAATCGCGTCGCCAGCGCCTCGGACCGGGGATCCGCGAGCATGCGCTTGACCTGCGCCGCCAGCACGCCCGGTCCACGCAGGGTGCCCTGGCCGGCGATCTTCAGCAGTTCGGCGTCAGGGCCCGTGCCCCAGAGAAAGAACGACAGGCGGGACGCCAGGTCCACGTCGGCGATGCGGTAGGTCTGGCCGGGACGCACCGTCGCCGGCGCTTCCTCGAGACGGAACAGGAACTTGGGGCTCGCCAGGATGGCCTGCACCGCGAGGCGGATGCCCGACTCGAAGTCCCCACCTTCCGTGCGTCCCTGCTGGTAGAACTTCTGCAGGCCGTCGTAGTCCGCCGCGGTCAGCGGCGCGCGATACGCCTGCGTCGCGATCCTGCGGATGATCTGCGAGGCGCACGCGGCCTCCTCCGCCGCCGCCGTCGGGCGGCAGCTGAAGATCTTCTTGCGGCTGGACGTTTCGGACACGCCAGTGACCTTGAAGGGCCCGCCCACGGCGAACTCGCGCAGGTGCGGCAGTGTGGTGATGCCGAAGCCCGAACCGATCTGGCTGTCGGCCAGCGTGTGATCGATCGGCGGCATCAGGTCGTCGGGCACCGCGTCGAAGCGCTGCACGAACGCCGCCGCCAGTTGATGCGTCCCCGCCTTGACGTGAATCTTCGCCGTCGTCAGGTTCATGCCGGTCGCATCCGACTCGCTCATGCGCGGGTTGATCTCGAGCGCGGCGACGCGCTCCCCGTCGATCGACACTTCAATGATCTCGCCGCGCACCGTGCTGCCAAACAACTGGCCGGTGGGGATCGAGTGCAACTGCATGCGGAAGCTGTAGTCGCCGTCCGCGGGGAACGTGTGCATCACGGCGGTGCCGCCGCGAGTGCCGAACGGGGCGCCCTCGACGTGCCCCATCTGCGAGCCGGTGCGACGGACCTTGTAGGTGACCTCGGCGGCGCCGGCCTTCGGATCGCCGACCGCCAGCGAGCTGATGCGGCTGGCGGCGCGCAGGTAGCCTTCCATCAACGCCGCCGAGAAGCTCTGCGAGTCGGCCACGTTGTCGAAACCGGCACTGATTTGATCGGGCGGCAGGAACGCGGTGACGTCAACGTCGAGGTCGAACATGCCGGCGACCGCGCGCGTGTACTCGGCGCGGTTCAGGCGCTGGAACGGTCGGCGGCCAGGGTTAGGGTTGAGGGCCGCAGCCTGATCGAGCCGCGTTTCCATGGCGGAGACGAACGACGTCAGCACCGCCGGCTCGGGCCGCCGCGCGCTGGCCGGCGGCATCATGCCGGAGCGGATCTTGCGGATCATCTTCTCCGCAACCTCGGCAACTTCAGCGTCGTGACCGACCTTCGACGCATCAAATCCGGCAAGCGTGAGCCCGCCCGCGTTGTTCTTGTTGCGATCGTTGTGACAGGTGGCGCAGTACTGCTTGACGAGTGCGGTCTGCGATTCCGTAACGGAAGTGTTCGCGTGACCAACGGCCACAGCCGGCCCGCCTACGCCCGCTTGTTGAGGCGCGGGCTTCGGCGTGGTCACGCCGGAGCGGCCTTCGGCCGCGGAGGCGGACGCCTGCTGCTGTTCCGCGTACACGCGAAACCCCAGCCCCAGGACGATGGTGGAAATGACCACGAACGAGAGTTTCTTCATGCTCGCCTTGTCCCCCGCTCCAGGGACGGTTTTTAACAGGGCCGTTGTAACACTAACAAGCCGAATTTTCAACGACTTAGAGACATTTCTTGTCACCGGTTGTCATCGCCGTGGTAGATTCCCGCAGACAAATTGGATGGTCGGGGTCAGGCCGCGAAAAGCGCCCTTCTTGTGGCGAATTTGGCCACAAGAAGGGCGCTTTTCGCGGCCTGACCCCAATCCTCCCTTCACGGAGGGCGCATGGATCGGCGGAAAACCATCTCCCGGCGGCGGGTATTGGCGGTCGGCACGGCCGGAATTGTCGGTGCGGCCCTGCCAATGGCAGGCCAAAGCCCCGACCAGGCGGCCCGTCCGAAGGTGCCGGCCGACCCGACCAAGGTGCAGGGTCCGCTGAGCACCGGCGTCGGCGGGCGCTCGCCGTTCGAGCAGCCCAGGCGGGTGTCGCTCAGCGACCGCCGCACCTCGAGCCAGACGCCCCTCCAGGATCTCGACGGCATCATCACCCCGTCGGACCTGCACTTCGAACGGCACCACGGCGGCGTCCCGGCCATCGATCCCAGGCAGCACACGCTGCTGATCCATGGCATGGTCGATCGGCCACTGGTGTTCACGGTGGATGACCTCCGGCGCTTCCCCGGGCGGTCGGTCATCCGGATGATGGAATGCTCCGGCAACGGCGGCCGCATCTATCGCCGCGAAGGCAACCAGACCGACCTCACCCCGCAGCAGATCGACGGGCTGACGAGCACGAGCGAGTGGACGGGCGTGCCGCTCGCCACCCTGTTCCGCGAAGCCGGCGCCTCGCCCAAGGCGAAGTGGTTCCTGGCCGAAGGCAGTGACGCCGCGGTGATGACGCGCAGCATCCCCATCGAGAAGGCCTACGACGACGCGATGATCGCCTACGGACAGAACGGCGAGCCGCTCCGTCCCGAGCAGGGCTACCCGATCCGCCTGTTCCTCCCCGGCGTGGAAGGCAACGCCAGCATCAAGTGGCTGCGCCGCATCGAGCTGGCCGATCAGCCGTTCATGACGCGCGAGGAGACCTCGAAGTACACCGACCCGCTACCCGACGGCACCGCGCGCATCTTCAGCCTCGACATGGACGCCAAGTCGCTGATCACCGAGCCGGCGTTCCCCGACAAGCTCACCGGCCCCGGCTGGTGGGAAGTGCGCGGCATCGCCTGGAGCGGACGCGGCAAGATCGCACGCGTGGACCTCAGCACCGATGGCGGCAAGACCTGGCAGCCGGCGAAGCTGGACGATCCGGTGCTGCCCAAGTGCCACACACGCTTCCGCCTGCCGTTCGAATGGAAGGGCGGCGAGGCCACGTTGATGAGCCGCGCCACCGACGAGACCGGCTACACGCAGCCGACGCTCGACGTGCTGATGGCGGCGCGCGGGCCGGCCACCGCGTATCACTTCAATCACATTCGCGGCTGGAAGGTGTTCGCTGATGGCACGGTGAAGTTCGCGGGGGGGGCGTAATGAAGACGGTTATTGCCACGGCGCTGGTCGCAGTTTCCGCGTCCGCCTTCGCGCTCGCTCAATCCGGGGCTCGCGCTTCGGCGAGACAGCCTTCGCGGCTCGAGATCGGCAGAGCCGCTACGGCTGACGAGATCAGGAAGCTCGACATCGACGTGATGCCCGACGGCCGCGGCTTGCCGCCGGGCCGCGGCACCGTCGCCGAGGGCGCCACCATCTACGCCGCCAAGTGCCGCTCGTGCCATGGCGCCAACGGTGAGGGCGGCGCGTTCGATCGCCTCGTCGGCCGCGACTCGGGCCCGAACTTCAACTTCGCGATGGATCCCAAACTGGTGAAGACGGTGGGCAACTACTGGCCCTACGCCACGACGCTGTACGACTACACCTATCGCGCCATGCCGTTCACGCAACCCGGCACGCTGACGCCGAACGAAACCTACTCGCTGGTCGCCTACATCCTGGCGCTCAACAAGATCGTTCCGGACGACGCGGTGATGGATCAGGCGACGCTGGCCAAGGTGGTGATGCCGGCGCGCGATCGGTTCGTCGTCGACAATCGCCGGGGCGGCAAGGTCGTCAAATAGCCCGACACGGGACGGGGCGGAAGCCGGGAGTGCGGGCTACCGTTTCTGCGGCGAGCCCACCGGCTTGAGCACGGTGAGATCCTGAGAGTCCACCGAGTACTCAGTGAACGGCTGGTACATCTCGTCCCAGCTCTGCTCCGACCAGAACACCTCGAGCTGCGGGCCGGGGTTCCACTTGTTGCGCACCGAGTTGTCGTAGACGCCGATGCCGGTGATCTTGCTGCCCGCCGGAATCTTGAGCGGCTCGGCCAGTTCGTAGTTGAACTGCCAGTTGAAGTCGAACTTCGGCACGTTCAGGATCACCTGCTCGCGGCCGTCGGGATAGGTGACCACCCACTTCAGGCTCTTGCCGCGCAGGTGCATGTGCGGTGACATCGCGTAGAGCGTGATGTCTTCGGTCACCGGCGTGATGCCGGTGAGCTTCCAGTTCTCCGCGTAGGGCGGAATGTTCGGCGTGGTGCGGCTGCGGCGCGTGCTGCTCGGGTCGGCGACGTATTCCGTTTCACGCCCCTCCGCGCGATAGATCGACAGCCCGCCCTTGGTGGTGGCGAGCGGATCGCCAGCCTGGCGGATCAGCACTTCGTGCGTCACCGGCACCTTGTTGAACCAGATGCCCAGCTTCGTCCGATCCTTCTGAGGCGTGCCGGTCGGGTTGTAGTGCATCTGCCAGTTCACATACTTGCCGGCGGGAATGCGCTTGCCGATGTCCGGGCGGTGAATGTCGAGGCCGCGGCCGGGCACCCACGAGAGCAGCTTGCTCGATCCAGGCAAACCCGAATCGGTGGACGGCAATCCGCGCGACCCGCGGTCGCCGATGACCTTGCCGTCGGCGCCGACAATGCGGCCGTCAACCAGGCGCGAGCCCTCTGGGATGTCGACGAAGTAGATGCCGGCGTGGTGTACCACGGCGCGATTGCTCGGGTGCAGCTCGACGACTTCCGCGAAGCGGTCTTCGCTCCACGGCACCTTCGAATAGAACATCTGCACGCCGACTTCGCCTTCGGCGGGAATCTCGAACTCGACCGGCATCTCGAGCACGGCGTCCGGTTCGCGCGTGCCGAACGACCAACCCGACGCAAACGTGGGCGCCAGCGGCATCTCGGCCGCGTTGCCGCGCGCCGCGCCGCCATCCACCCAGGCGGCGATGGTGTCGATTTCCTTCTGTGACAGGCTGACGTCGTTGCGCATCGGCAGCGTCTGGGTCATGTCGGCGCCCCAGGGCGGCATCTCGCGCGCCACGACCTTGGCCTTGATCGCCTTGGCCCACGGCCGCGCATCGTCGTACGAGAGCAGCGCCATGGGCGCGACCTCGCCGGGACGATGGCAGTTGGCGCACTTCTTGTACATGATGGGCGCGACGTCTTTGGCAAACGTCGGCGCGCTCGCGGAGGTGGGGGCTGGAGTCTGAGCGGTGGCGCGGAACGAACCTAGTGCCGCCACGCCGATCACGACAAGTGCCAGTCGCTTCATATCGCCCTCGCAGGTTTCGCGGATGGTATTCCTCGGGGTCTGACCGCATTCACCCAAAAGGGTGAATTTCGTGGCCTGACCCCAATCATCCCTCACAACGACCGGCGACCCGCCTTCGCTCGCTGCGCGAGCTTCGGCGCGGTCCGTCGTCGCGGCCTCCGGCCGCTCCGCGGATACTAGCCTATTTCGGGGCGCCCGCAACGCACGACGCCACGGCCTCGACGGCCGAGGTCATGTTGAGGCGGCTGACCGGCGTGCCCTTGATGAACAGGCCGCGAATCACCATGGTGTGGTCGCGGTGCTGAGGCAGGCTGAACTCCCCCACCCCGATCAACTTGAAGCGGTTCTTGCCGGCGGGCGGCGTCTTGGGGATGTCGGCCGCCGGCGCCTGGTTGGCAATGCTCGGGACCGGGTCGGTGGCGGCGACCAGCATCCAGTTGCCGGCGCCTTGCTCGCGCAGGCAGCCGGTCACGCTGACAATCTCCGCCTTGTTCGCCGCCGGCGCTTGCGCGGCGAGCGCCAGGGACCAGACCAGAATCGAATGGAGGGTCATGACGGTCGCTATGATAGCCGACGTGACCCCCCTTCGCCGCCTCGCGATCACCGCCATCCTGGTGGCGGTCGCGGTCGCGAGCCCGGCCGGGCACGAAGCGGAGCGGACGCGCGTCGTCCTCACCTTCCTGGCGGATGGCCGCTTCGTGCTCGACGTCGCCAACGATCCGCTGTGGATGCTGATGCGGCTCGAGACGTTCGCCGGCGGCACCGTGCCCGCGAATCCCACGCCGGCGCAACGCGACACGCGCCTCGCCGAGCTCGGCTCCGTCTTCGCGGACCGCATCGTCTTGTTCGTGGACGGGCGCGAGGTCCGGGCCGAGTCGGTTGCGTACGTGCCGCCGCCGGCATCGCCGGCCGATTCACTCGCGACGTTCACCCTGACGGGACACATGCCGCGCGGCGCCTCGAACCTGCGCTGGCTGTACGGCATCGTCGCCGACCCCTACCCGCTGGAGATTCGCCAGGCCGACGGCTCCAGCACCATCGAGTGGATCCACGGCACCAACTGGAGCGGCACCATCGACCTCACGCGGAGCTTCCCGCGGCTGACGCGGTGGGAGATCGCGCGGCAGTACCTCGCGCTCGGCTACACGCACATCCTGCCGAAGGGGCTCGACCACATCCTGTTCGTACTGGGCATCTTCCTGCTCAGCCCGCGGGTAAAGACGATGCTGCTGCAGGTGACGGCCTTCACCGTCGCGCACTCGATCACGCTGGGCCTGTCCATCTACGGCATCGTCTCGCTGCCGTCGCGCGTCGTCGAGCCGCTGATCGCGTTGTCGATCGCGTACGTGGCGATCGAGAACCTGCTGACGCGCGAGCTGAAGCCGTGGCGCCTGGCGTTGGTGTTCATGTTCGGGTTGCTGCACGGGCTGGGGTTCGCGGGCGTGCTGCGAGAACTCGGCCTGCCGCGTGACGAGTTCCTCACGGGACTGCTGACGTTCAATCTCGGCGTGGAGGGCGGACAGCTGACCGTGATCGCGATGGCGTGGGTGGTGGTGGCGCCGTTGGTGACACGAGGCTGGTACCGCCAGCGTGTGGTGATACCAGCCTCGTTAGTGATTGCCGCGATCGGGATCTACTGGACGATCACGCGGGTGGTGTGGTCCGCCTAAAGGCGGACGCCACGTTGCCGCCGAGGGGTCAGACCCCTCGCCATCACCCGCTCGGGGTCGGACCCCTACGGCACGAACTTCTGGATCCGCTGGCCGTAAGTGTCGGCGGCGTAGACCGCGCCCTTCGAGTCGACGACGATGCCGTGCACCCAGTCGAACTCGCCGGGGCCGAGGCCCTGCTTGCCCCACGTAGCCACGACCTTGCCATCCTTCAGCGACAGCTTGTGGACGCGCTCCAGCGCGTGGTCGGCGATGAACGCGAACCCGTCGTCACCCTTGCGCGAAATTGCGATGTCCCACGGGTTCCAGCCCTCGACCTTGATCTCGCGCAGGTAGGTCAGGTTCTTGTCGAACACCTGCAGGCGATGGCCCTCGCGGTCGATGATGTAGAGGTTCTCCTGTGCATCGACGGCGAGCTTGTGCGGCAGCACCCATTCGCCGGGACCGTTGCCCTTGTCGGCCGGGCCGCCGGCGCCCTTGGCCACCTGCTTGATGAACTTGCCGGTCTTGTCGAACAACACCACGCGGTTGTTGCCGTAGCCGTCGGTGACCACGATGTTGCCGTTCTTGAGGACGGCGATGCCGGAGGGCAGATCGAAATGCGTGGCGTCGTTGCCCTTCTCACCGGTCGTGCCCAGTTGCAGCAGGAACTTGTCCAGCTTCGGGCTGAGCTTGACGATGCGATGCGCATCGCGCTCGATCATGTAGACGTTGCCTTCCCAATCCACCGCGCCCGAGTGCTGCCAGTTGGGATTGAGCTTCTTGCCGTTGATCTCCTGGTCGCCACCGACCATCACGACGTTGCCGGCGGTGTCGAACACCATGATCGGCTTGGCGCCGCGGTTGAACACGTAGATGCGATCCTGCGTGTCAATGGCCACGCCGGAAATGCCCGGCTGGTTGGTGGGACCGGCCGGGTTGGGCGCGGCGGCACCGGCGGGCCGGCCCATCGCGCGGCGCGCGGCCGCTTGCGCGTCGCGCTCGGCCGGCGGCGGCGGCGCGTCCTTCAAGCCAAAGAAGTCGCCAGACGGCAGCTTCGGCCAGTTCGGCACGATCTTGTAGCCGCCATCACCTTGCGCGAACGCGCCCGACGAGGTGAGCATGAGCGCGGCGGCGAGGGTCGAAGAGACGAGGATCTTTCGCATGCGTTTCTGCCTTTGCCTTTTGCCTTCTGGCTTTCGGTGAGAGAGGATACACCACATGACACGACACTGGACCCTGGCCCTGCTCGCGATCGCGCTGGCGTCGGTCGCCCTTGATGCGCAACAAGTCCCCAAGGGCCAGATGCCGACGCTCGGCCGGCCCACCGAGAGCGGCGACCAGGTCCCGCTCCTGGATTTCGACGCCTACTTCCTCGGCAAGTGGACCTTCGAGTGGTCGATGCCGGAGACCGCGCTCGGCCCCGCCGGCGACTACACCGGCACCACGGTCTACACCAAGATCGATGGCCGCTTCTACGAAGCGGTGACCGAAGGCCAGGGCCCGGCGGGCCCGTTCACGGTGCGCGAAGTGATCGCCTACCACCGCGAAAACAAGGTGGTGGCGCGACAGGTCACGGATTCACGCGGGCACGGCCGGATGGAGTTTGGTCCGGTGGGCGGGGACCTGGGCGGGATCTACAACTTGATCTACGAGAGCATGCCGTTCACGTATGGCGGCAAGACCATCCGCCTGAAGAACACGTTGCGGCTGATGTCGCCGCTCGGCTACCGCGTGGCCAGCAGCATTTCAGTGGATGGGGGTCCTTTCACCAACCTCGGTAACCCGTGGTGGCGAAAGAACCCCTAGCCCCTTACTTCTTCATCTCGATCTTGATCAGCTTGAGGACTTCGGTCTTGCCCTCGAGCTCGGTCTTCCCGGCCGGGTACTTGTTGTAGTTGAGGATGTGCGCGACGATGTCGGCCTTCAGGGCCGGCGTCACCGTGCTGGGCCCGCTCGGCGGCATCGAAATACGGATGCGTTCGAAAAGGTCGCCCACCGACAACTCGTTCCAGTTTCCGGCGAAGTCGCCACCCGAGAGCGCGGGAGCAAACCCGTCGCCGGCGAGGTCGTTGCCGTGGCACTCGGAGCACGCGGTCTTGTACTCCGCCGCGCCGCGCGCTGCCTGTTCCGCGGTGAACACGCCGTCCCACACGGTGCGGCCCGCCGGTTCCTGCGCCACCCGAGCCGACGACTGCATCACGCCGACCGTCCAAATTGCCGCCACTGCCACAAATGCGATGCGAAGCTTCATACCGGCATTGTATCAGGGCAGGCGGAAGGCAATGTACTCACCTGAGTAGTTGCCACCGCTCACGGCCACGACGATGTATTGCCTGCCGTCAAGCATGTAGGTCATCGGTGAGCCGCTCTGCTGAGCCGGCAGGTAGACCGCGCCTACCTGGGCGCCGGTCTTCTTGTCGTAGGCGCGCAGCATGGCGCCACGCGGCCGCCCGGGCGCCGACGTGACCTGCGGATCACCGAGCACGACCAGCGTGCGCGTGATCACCAGGCCGACGGCGCCGTTCTGCCCGGTCTTGGGGATGTCCAGGCCCTTGAGCAGCGGGTGATTGCGGACCACGTCGGGCGTGTCGCCGTGCGGCACCTGCCACATCAGGTCGCCCTTGTTCAGATCGATGGCGGCCAGCACGCCGTACGGCGGCTTCACGACCGGCAGGCCCTGGACGTTCAGCGCCGGCGGCGGCGGCAGTGCGGCGGCGCCCGCCGCCGCGGCCGGTTCGGCCGCGCGCGGGGCGTCCGCGGCGCTGCCAAAGCCGGGGCCTTCACGCAGCGAGAACTGCGCGCCCTTGACGCCGGCGAGGTAGCGGATGTCGGAGTAGCCCGGAGGCCCCTCGACCAGCGAACCGGCCGTCACGCCCGAGTTACTCGCGGGCAGGTAGGCGACCTTGGTTTCCGGATCGAGTCCGGCGCCGGGCCAGTTGGTGCCGCCGCCGGTGTTGCCGATGTTCAGCGCGCCGAGCAGGCCGTTGACGTCGCCGAGGATGTAGGGCACGTACGGCGACTGATCGGTGCGGTAGCGCTTGAGCAGCGTCAGGCCCTCGGCGCGCAACGCCGGCGTGTAGTCGATCACATCGTCGGGGATCTTGACGAAGGTGCGGGCGTAGGCCGGCGGCTTGCTCGGGATGGGCTGCGTCTTCGCCGACTTCTCGCCGGGCGCGTCGCTCTGTGGGACCGCCGTCTCCGGCATCGGCCAGATCGGCTTGCCCGACACGCGATCGAACATGTAGAGCCAGCCCTGCTTGCTGGGCACGGCCACGGCCTTGATCGGCTTGCCGTCGACGGTGACGTCCACCAGCAGCGGCGCCGACGACATGTCGTGATCCCAGATGCCGTGGTGAATGAACTGGAAGTGCCACTTGCGGGCGCCGGTCTTCAGATCCACCGCGACGAGACTCTCCGCGAACAGGTTGTCGCCCGGGCGGTGACCGCCGTAGAAGTCGGACGACGGCGTCTCGACGGGGAGGTAGACCGTGCCGAGTTCTTCATCAACGGTGATCTGCGCCCACACGCCGGTGTTGCCGTTGTTGGCCCACGACTCGTTCTCCCAGGTGTCGCCGCCGACTTCACCGGGCTTGGCGATGGTGTTGAACGTCCACAGCACCTTGCCGGAGCGCGCGTCATAGGCGCGAACCATGCCCTTGGTGTTGTTGTGGGTCTTGACGGTCATGCCCTCCTTGAACGACGAGCCGACAATCACCATGTCGCGAATGATCGTGGGCGTGGAGTGCAACCCGATCTCACCGGTCTCGAGATCGATCTGCTGGCCGCGCCCATAGACGGCGCCGACCTTCATGTCAACGATGCCGTCGCGGCCAAAGCTGGGGATGGGCTGCCCGGTCTTGGCGTTGAGCGCGACCAGCCGATAGCCGGTGGTCACGTAGATGATGCGATCGTCGCCCTTGTTGTCGGTCCAGTACGACACGCCGCGGCCCGACAGCTGGCGCGGGGCGCCGCCGGCGCGCATGCCTTCGCGGATGCCGTTGAACACCCACAGCTGCTCGCCGGTGCGGGCGTCGAGCGCGATCACGGCGCGGCGCGAACCGCCGGTCGTGTAGATCACGCCCTTCACCATCAACGGCGTGCCTTCGAGCTTGTACTCGGGGCGCGAGCCGAGATTGTCGGTCTTGAACCGCCACGCCACCTCGAGCGAGTTGAAGTTGGCGGCGTTGATCTGATCGAGGGGAGAAAAGCGCGTGCCCCTGACATCGCCGGTGTAATACGGCCACTCGCCTTTCGTGGTGCCGTCGGCGAGGTTGACGGTGCCGGCCTGACCCGAAAGGCCGACATTCAGTGCTGCGATGCCGGCCACCAGGACGATGGCCGCCAAGCTTACCCGTGCGATACGTGACATAACGTTCCCCCTTTGACGGCCGGATTATAGTCCCGCGGGCTCCCAAAGCCACGCCGCGCCGCGCACCCCGCTGGCGTCGCCGTGGGCGGCGCGGGCCAGGCGCGTGGTGACGCGGTCGGAAAAGACGTAGGCCGGCCACAGCGCCGGCACGCGCGTGTAGAGCCGTTCGATGTTCGACAGCCCGCCGCCCAACACGATCACGTCGGGATCGAGCAAGTTGATGACGCTGGCCACCGCGCGCGCGAAGCGGTCTTCGTAGCGCGACAGCGCCGCCTCGGCCCGGGGCTCGCCTTGCGCCGCGCGGCGCGCCACCTCCTCGGCGGTGACCGCCTCTCCAGGGATGATTGGGGTCAGGCCACGAAAAACGCCCTCGCCGCCGGCGGCGGCGTAATCGCGGCTCAACGCCGGCCCGCACAGGAACGTCTCGATGCAGCCGAACCGCCCGCAGTAGCACGCCGGCCCCGGGCGCTCATCGTCTCGCGGGGCGGGCAGCGGGTTGTGCCCCCATTCGCCGGCAATCGCGTTCGCACCCACCACGACGCGGCCGTTCACGACGATGCCGCCGCCCGTGCCGGTGCCGATGATCACGCCGAACACGACGCCGGCGCCCGCGCCGGCGCCATCGGTCGCCTCCGACAGCGCGAAGCAGTTGGCGTCGTTGGCCAGGCGCACCGGCCGATCGAGCGCGTGTGACAGGTCCTCGGCGAGGGGCCGCCCGATCAACCACGTGGAGTTGGCGTTCTTGAGGAGGCCGGTTGCCGGTGACACGGCGCCGGGAATGCCGACCCCGACGGTGCCGCGTGCGTTGGTGTCGTGCTCGAGCGATTCGACCAGGCCCGCCACCGCGCGCACCGAGTCGTCGTAGTCGCCCCGCGGCGCGGGGATACGGCGCCGCTGCAGCGCGCGGCCGTCGGCGGCCAGGGCAATGCCTTCGATCTTGGTGCCGCCGAGATCGATGCCGATGCGCATGGGCAAGGATACTTGCTACTGCACGCGCGAGATGCCCTGCAGGTCGCCGATCGCAGAAGCCAGCGCCTGGCGCTGCTCCTTCGGCGCCAGGTCGCGCGCCGCCCACAGCACCTTCCCCGCGGTCTCCCAATCGCGGCCCAGGAGCGCGGCGGATGCCGACCCGACCAGCGCGCGCGGGTGCTTCGGATCAGCCTGCAGCACCATCGCGAAAATCGTCCTGGCCAGGCTCGGCTGCAGCGCCAGGAGCGCCATCTCACCGGCGGCCACGCGCGTCGCCGCCGGCACATCGGGACCCAGCGCCACGGTGAGCGCCTGCGCCGCTTCGTCCTTCTTGCCGGCGGCCAACAAGTCGGCGGCAATCTTCAACATCGGATGCTCGCTGGCGGGTGACGCCCACAGCGGCAGCTGCCACGTCAGCGAGTTGCCGACGGCGCTGACCTGCTGACGTTGCGAAAACTTCACGGGCAGCACGATCACCGCCGGCAGCATGTCCGGCGCGCTGGTGGAAAACAGCCACAACCCAGCCTCGATGCCGGCCATGCTCCATTCGCCCTTGTCGGTGGAGGTGATGCGGTGTTCCTTCTGTCCCGCAAACGGCTCACCGCGGAACCCGCTCAACACGTCGGCGCGAATGGTGGCCTGGTTCAGCGGCACGCCGGCGTCCGTGCGGATGGAGCCCTTGAGGCGATGGGCCATCTGCGCGTGAAGAACCGGGCTGACGATCAGTGCGGCGACCACCGCCGCGGCGAGCACTCGACGGCTCCGCTGCAAGACGACCATGGCTCCTCCGCGGCAATACTAATGCGGCTTCACCGTGGCGGTTGCGCAGATTCGGGCCGACCGCGCGGCGCCGAATGTCGCTTCCTTCGCGGCCCTCGAGGTTGCCTGGTATCACGGCTGGGCCTTGTAGCCAGGCCCGCGAATGGGCTGGCCGGGCCGTTCGGCCGTGATCCTGCCGTCCGACACCACGGCCTTGCCGTTCACCAGCACATGGGAGATGCCCGTCGAGTAGTGGTTCGGGTCCACGAACGTGGCAACGTCGCGAATGGTGGCGGGATCGAAAATGGTGACGTCGGCCTTCATGCCGGGGCGCAGCAGGCCGCGGTCGGTGATGCCGACGCGCGCGGCCGGGCGCGAGGTGAAGCGGCGCACCGCGTCTTCCAGGGTGATCAGCTTCTCGTCGCGCACGTATTTGCCGAGCACGCGCGGGAACGATCCCCAGGCTCGCGGATGGGACTTCGATTCCGAGAACGGCCCGTCTTCGGCCCTCGCGCCCGAGTCGGTGCCGATCGCGACCAGCGGATTCGCAATCGCCAGCCGGACATCGTCTTCGCGCATGATCGAGATGATCACGGAGGTCTCGGCGCGGTCGGCAATCACGAGATCCATCGCCGCGTCGCGCGGATCCTTGCCCATGGCCTTGCCGATCTCAATCAGGTTCTTGCCTTCCCATTGGCGCAGCGCCGGGTCGAGCACCGTGGACACCATGACGCCGGCGCCGCCGCCGGAACCGTACCACTGGTTTTCCCAATCCCTGGCCGCCGGGTCGTCCATGTCGCGCTTGATGCGATCGCGCAGGGTGGGATCCTTCAGGCGCTGGAGCATGGTGTCGAGCCCGCCTTCGCGCACCCACAGCGGCAGGCACGCGTCGAGTCCGTTCGAGGCGCGGTCGTAGGGGTACATGTTGGCGGTGACGTCGAGCCCGCGGGCGCGGGCCGCCTCGAAGTGCTTCAACACCTCGGGCATGCGGCCCCAGTTCGCCTTGTAGGCGGTCTTGAGGTGCCACACCTCGGCGGGAATGTTGGCGCGTTCGGCCACCGCAAACACTTCATCCAGCGACGGGATGATCTGGCCTGACTCCGAGCGTTGATGCGAAATGTAGATGCCGCCATGCTTGCGCGCGGCCTTCGCCAGCTCCACGATCTCGTCGGTGGAGGCAAACCGGTCCGGCACGTACTGCAGCGAGGTGCTGACGCCGAGCGCGCCCTGCTCCATCGCCTGCTCGACCAGCTGCTGCATTTCCGCGAGCTCGGCGGCCGAGGCCGCGCGCTGGCTGTCGCCCACCACGTAGGCGCGCAGGCGCCCGGCGCCGACGAAGGTGCCGAGATTGATGGCCGGCCGATTTTTCTCGAGACGGGCGAAGTAGTCGCCCAGGGTGCGGAAGTCGAGCACCACCTTGAAGCGGTCGTACTGCGCTTTCACGGCGGCGGCCAGGCGATCGTTGACCGGCGCGATCGACGTGCCTTCGCCGGTGATCTCGGTGGTGATGCCCTGCGTGATCTTGCTGGCGGCGCGGGGGTCCACCAGCACGTTGAATTCCGACTGCCCGAGCATGTCGATGAAGCCGGGCGCGACGACCAGGTTGGTGGCGTCGATGCGGGTGGCGGCCTTGCGACCCGCCAGCTGGCCGATCGCCGTGATGCGATCGCCGGTGATGCCGAGGTCGCCCCGGCACCACGGCGAGCCGGTGCCGTCAACGATGCGCCCGCCGGTGATGAGCACGTCAAAGTCGGCGCTGGTCGCGGGCGTGGCGGCGGGTGCCGGTGGCGTTGTCGTCTGACACGCGCTGAGCACTCCGGCTACGCACGCGATGAGAAATGACCGCTTCATGCACATCCTCCTGGTCGCGCCGAAGCTCCCGAGCCGGTCAAGAGCGAAGGCGGACGGACAGGATCCTATGTAGAATCACTGACGGATGTCGAGCATCGCCTTTCTGTGGCCCGCGATCGCCTGCGCGATTACCGGCGCGGCCCTCTACGCCACGCGCGGCGTGCTCGATCAAACCGTCACGCCTGGCGGCGTCGTCCGCTTCGCGTTGCTGCCGCCGTGGCAGGCGCTGCTCGGGTTCACTTGCCTGGCGGCGCTGGTGCTGGTCGGCATCGATCACCTGAACGCGCCCAAGGGCACGACGACGAACCGCCGCCCGCGGCTGGGCGAGCTGGTGCTGCCGCTGATGTCGCTGATCGTCCTGGTGGTGCCGTTCCTGCCGGCGGTGCCGGATCGCTGGCCGGTGTTCCAGGCGCTGGCGAGCCCGCTTGGCGCGGTGGTGTGGCTGACCGTGGCCGGCCAGCAGGCGTGGACGCTGTGGCAGAACCGCCTGCTCGTCCCGCGCTGGATCGAGAAGTGGTCCGTGGGCAGGGTGACCGCCGCGATTTGGATCGCCACCGCCGTGCTCGCCGGCCTGGCCGGCGCCCGGTTGACCGGCACGCCGCTGTTTCCATCCGGCGATGAGCCGCACTACCTGGTGATCGCGCAGAGCCTGTGGCGCGACGGCGACTTCAAGATCGAGAACAACCACACGCGCGGCGACTACGAGGAGTACTTCCATCGCGCGCTCGAGCCGCACTACCTGACGCGCGGGGCCGACAACGAGATCTACTCAATCCACCCGGTCGGCTTGCCGGTGATGATGGCGCCGGTCTACGGCGCCGGCGGCTACCCCGCCGTGGTCTTCGTGCTGATCCTCATGGGCGCCACCGCCGCCGCGATCGCGTGGTGGTGGACCATGGGCACGCTCAACGCCGCGGGCGCCGCCACCTTCGCCTGGGCCGCCATCGCCTGCTCGGCGCCGTTCCTCTTCAACACCTTCACCGTGTACCCGGAAATCGCCGCCGCCCTCGCGGTGATGATCGCGCTGGTCACGACGGTCCGGACCAATCCCGATCAGCCGGGCGTGGCGCGGTGGGTGATCGTCGGCATCGCCTGCGCCTTGCTGCCCTGGCTGAGCACGAAATACGCCCCGATGTCCGGCGCCCTCGTTGTCGTGGCGGTTGGGCGGTTGGTAACCGAGGGGTCAGACCCCTTCATGGCACGATTGCTCCGGAAGGGGTCAGACCCCCGCTTTTGGGCGGTGGCCGCGCCCTACACGCTCTCCGTGATCGGGTGGCTGGCCTTCTTCTACGCGATCTGGGGCGTGCCGCTGCCGATGGCGCCCTACGGCGCGCTGGTGCAGACGACGCCGCTCAACCTGGTCTTTGGAGCCCCGGGCCTGTTGTTCGATCAGGAGTACGGGCTGCTCGCCTTCGCGCCCGTGTATGTGCTTGCCGCCACCGGGTTGTTCCAGATGTGGCGCGCCGGCGGCACGCTGAAGCGGCTCGCCATCGAGATTGCCCTCGTCTTCGGCGCCCTGCTGGTCACCGTGGGCGCCTTCCGCATCTGGTGGGGCGGCACGTCGGCGCCGGCGCGGCCGCTGGCCTCGGGTCTGTTGCTGCTCGCGGTGCCCATCGCCATGGCGTTCCGCGCCGCCCCCGTTGGCTCGGCGCGTCGCGCCGGGCAACACCTGCTGCTGTGGGTCAGCGTCGGCATTGCCCTCACCCTCGCGGTGGCGCAAGACGGCATGCTGATCAACAACGGGCGTGACGGCACCTCGTCCCTGCTCGAGTACTGGTCGCCGCGGTGGGAACTGTGGACGCTGGCGCCGACGTTCATCTTCCACGAGTCGCCCATCGCCTGGCTGCACACGCTGTGGTGGCTCGCCATTGCCGCGCTCGCGGGTTGGTTCCTCGCCCGTCAGCGCACCGCCAGGCCCGGAATGGCGGCGCTGATCGCGGTGTCCACGTTCGGCGTGGCGCTGCTGGCCGTGTCGGTCACGTTCCCCTTTCTGCCCGCGGGCGCGGCGATGCCGCGCGTGGATCTCGGGGCGCGCTCGCGGCTGGCCTCGCTCGACGGCTTCGATGCCCGCGTGCGGCCGGCGGCCGTGATTTACGATCCGCTCCGCAAGGTGAACGCCTCGGCAGTGCTGCCGGAATTGTTCCTGGGCGTCAGGCCGCAGCAGCGGACGGATCCGCAGCCGATCCGCGTGATTCACAACGGACGATTCTCGCTGCCGGCCGGCACCTACGGCATCGACGTGACCTTCAACGATCAGGTGCCCGGACGGCCGACGCCGTTCTCGCTGCAGGTCGGCCGCGTCGGCCCGGCCCTGCAGTCCTGGACGCTCGAGCCGAAAGCCGGCGAGACCTGGCACACCAGCCTCTGGCTCGCGGTTGACGCCGGCTTCGTCGGCTTCCGCGGCCCGACCGAGATGGAACGCGCCATCAGTGCGATCTCGATCATCCCGACCGCCGTGGTTGACGTCGGCGCGCGGCCGCACGTGAGCGAGGTGCTGTCGGCGGCGACTTACGCCGGCGTGATGTTCTACTTCCACAACGAGCAGATGTATCCGGAGCCGAACGGCTTCTGGACCATCGGCCAGCGCTCGGCCGAGTTCACGGTGGCCGTGCCGCCCGGGCGCACCGCGCCGGTGGTGCTGCGCATTCACTGCGGCGCCCAGGCGAACCACGCCACCATCAACACGTTCGGGTGGCAACGCGACTACGCGCTGGTACCGGGACAGGCGGTGGAGGTGGAACTGCCGGTTGTGGCCGGCGGCGTGAGCCCGCTGACCATCGCCACCGACAACGGCTTCTCCCCGCGGCAAATCGATCCGGCCTCGAACGACAAGCGGTTCCTCGGTATCTGGGTGGAGATTCTGGACAAGGTGACACAACCATGAGCACGATTGCCGACCTGCGACGCGAGTACGCCAGCCGCGCCCTGTCTGAAGACCAGGCCAACCCCGATCCGATCCGCCAGTTCACAGTGTGGTTCGACGAGGCGGCGAGCGCGCAGCTGCTGGACGTGAACGCCATGACGCTGGCCACGGTATCGGCCAGCGGCGAGCCCGACGCGCGCACGGTCCTCCTGAAGGGCTTCGACGACGACGGGTTCGTCTTCTTCACCAATTACGACAGCGCGAAGGGTCGCGACCTGGCGGCCAACCCACGGGCCTGCCTCCTGTTCTTCTGGGCTGAACTCGAACGCCAGGTCCGCATCACCGGATCGGTGACCAAGGTCTCAAGGGCCGAGTCTGATGAGTACTTTCACTCGCGCCCGTTCGAGAGCCAGGTCGGCGCCTGGACCTCGGCGCAGAGCACGACGGTCGACGGCCGCGCCCCGCTCGAGACGCGCTACGCCGAGCTGTCGGCCCAATATGCAGGAGTCGTCGTGCCGCTGCCGCCGTTCTGGGGTGGCTACCGCGTGACGCCGGCGCGGATGGAGTTCTGGCAGGGACGGCCGAGCCGCCTGCACGACCGCATCCTGTACCAGCGCCAGTCCGAAGTCGGCTGGTCGCGGTCGCGCCTGGCGCCCTAGCGCAGCCACAGATTCGCAGCCGCAGATTTCTGGTAGATGCGCGCCCGCCTTTAGCAGCCGCAGATTTCGCCGATTCACGCAGATTCATGCCCGACCAACGCCGGGCTCCGCCCGGCGTCAGGCAATGATGCACGACCGGCAGGAATGAGCCGCATCCGCGCACCGACAGAGCGGTTCATTCCTGCCGGTCGTACATCATTGCGGCCGGCCCATGGCCGGCCGGTCGGGCCGCAGCTGGTGCGCGCGCAGGCAGAATCGACGTCATCGGCGCCATCTGCGGCCCTGGTTATTCGAGTTCGAGTGTGCCTTCTCCAACTCGCACCGCTTTCCCGCCCACCTGCACGCGCGTGATCTGACCATCGGCGTCTTCGGTGATGCGCATGTGAATGCGGCTGGGCCGGCCCATCGCCACGCCCTGGAGGCTAACCATGTCCTGGCGGCGATCGCGGCTTACCAGGCCGTGCTTCACCAGATACGAACCAAGCGGGCCGCTCGCGCCACCGGTGGCTGGATCCTCCGCCACCCCGAGTGACGGCGCGAACATCCGGCTGTAGGCGGCGACGTCGGCGGCCACCGGCTCGGTGCTGAAGATGAAGACGGCGATGTGTGAACTCGGGAACGCGCTCTTGAGCCGGCGCATGGCCGCCATATCCGGTTCGGCGGCATCGACCGCACCCCGCGTCTGCACCGGCACGAAGATGAACTGCGTGCCGCAGGAGATCTCCTCCACCGGCAAGCCGGTTGCATCGACGGCGGCGGGATCAACGCCGGCGGCGCGGATCACGTCGGCTCTCGAGGACGCCGGCTCGCGGTAGACGGGCGGGCGCTGATCCATCCAGGCAAACGACAACGCGCCGTTGGTCCACGTCAGTTCCACCCTGGTCGGACCGACGCCGAGTCCGAACACCCAGTGGTCGCGGCCGGCGGCAATCACGCCTTCGTGCGCCAGCGCGAACGTGCTGCCGATGGTCGGATGGCCCGCCATGGGAAGCTCTGAACCCGGCGTGAAGATGCGCATCCGGATGTCGGTGTCGGGCGTTTCGGCCGGCAGGATGAAGGTGCACTCCGAGAAGTTCATCTCGCGCGTGATGGTTTGCATTTGGGCGGCCGAGAGGCCGCGCGCGTCCGGGAACACAGCGAGCTGGTTCCCCTCGAACAGGCGATCCGTAAAAACGTCATAGTGCAAGTAGCGCATCACTGGATTCTACCGGGAGGGAACTGCTGGTCGGGAACGGCTACAATGCCGCGTGTTTCTCCGCGGCCTGGTCGTCCTCCTGCTTCTCGCTGCAGCCACGGTCCACGGCCAAGGCACACTCACCATCGTCGCGCCCGCGGCGCCAGGCGGCGGGTGGGATCAGACCGCTCGCGTCATGCAGCGGGTGCTGGCGGACATCGCACCGGCCGTGCGCGTGCAGGTGGACAACATCCCCGGCGCGGCCGGCACCATCGGCCTGGCGCGGTTCGTGCAGTCGGAGCGCGGCAATCCCGACGCGCTGCTGGTCACCGGCCTCGTGATGGTCAGCGGTGTCATCACCAACGCCTCGCCGGTGTCGCTGTCGGATGCCACGCCGATTGCGCGGCTGACCGGCGAGACCGAGGTGATTGTCGTGCCGGCGGCGAGCCCGTATCAATCGCTCGCCCAATTGATCGCGGCCTTTCGCAAGGATCCCGGCGGGGTCTCGTGGGGCGGCGGGTCCGCCGGCGGCACCGATGACCTGCTGGTCCGGTTGCTCGCCGAGCAACTCGGCCTGCCCCCCTCACGCGTGAACTACATCGCCTTTCCCGGCGGCGGCGCGGCGCTCGCGGCGGTGCTGGGCGGCCAGGTCACGGCGGCGGTCAGTGGCTACGGAGAGTTCGCGGGACAGATCGCGGCAGGACACCTGCGGCCGCTGGCGATCTCCGCGGCCGAGCGCATCGCGGACATCAACGCGCCCACGCTGCGCGAATCCGGCGTGCCCCTGGACCTGGCGAACTGGCGCGCCATTGTCGCTCCGCCTGGACTCTCGGATGCGGAACGCGATGCGCTGACCGCGCGCATCACACAGATGGCGGAGAGCACGGCGTGGCAACAGGCGATCGCCGCCAACGGATGGGATGACCTGTTCCTGGCCGGCGCCGGCTTCCGGCAGTTCCTGCTGGCCGAACAGGCGCGCGTCGCGGCCGTGCTGCAGCGGCTGGCCACCGCCAACGGAGACAGCCCGCCACGATTCACGCTGGCCGTCACGCCGACGACCCTGCCCAATGTCACGGTCACGATGTTCGTCGTCCTGGCTGCGGGCATGCTGGTGGGTCGCCTCCGGAATCGGCCACGTCTCGAGACTGGTCCCGCGCCCGGCAGGTCGATGACGGCGCTGCTCGGGCTCGCCTTGCTGTTGCAGCCCCTCGTCATGATCACCGCCGGCTTTGTTGCCTCTTCCACCATCACGTTCGCCGTGACCGCCGCGTCATGGCGTGGAGCGCGGCCCGCCGTGGGGACCATGGTGAAGGACCTGGTCGTCGGCGGCGTGTTCGCCACGGTCATCTACTTCGTGTTCAGCGCGGGACTCGGCGTGTCCCTGCCGCGCTTCCCGCTGCTCTAATGGGCGAACTCTGGACCGGGTTCGCCGTCGCGCTGCAACCGATCAACCTGCTGTGGGGCCTGGCGGGTGTCACGCTCGGCACGGCGGTGGGCGTGCTGCCGGGCATTGGCCCGGCGCTCACGGTGGCGTTGCTGTTGCCGGTGACCTACGGCCTCGATCCGACGGCCGCCCTGATCATGTTCGCCGGTATCTACTACGGCGCGATGTACGGGGGATCGACCACGTCCATCCTGCTGAACACGCCCGGCGAGAGCGCCACCATCGTGACCGCGCTCGACGGCCACCAGATGGCGCGCAACGGCCGCGCCGGCGCGGCGCTGGCCACCGCGGCGATCGGTTCGTTCGTCGCCGGCACGTTGGCGACGCTCGCTCTGAGCATGACGGCGCCGCTGATGGTGCGGATGGCGCTGGCCTTTGGGTCGGCGGAATACTTCGCGCTGATGGTGCTCGCGTTCGTGACCGTGACCAGCGTGCTGGGCGGGTCGCGGCTGGCCGGCTGGGTCAGCCTGACGCTGGGCCTCGCGCTCGGCGGCATCGGCATCGACGGCCTGAGCGGGCAGGCACGGTTCACCTTCGGCATCCCGTATCTGCTGGATGGGATCGACCCGGTGATTGTGGCGATCGGCCTGTTCGCCATCGGCGAAACGCTGTGGGTGGTCAGCCGCGGGCCCGGCGAGGATCAGGTGCTGCCGGTCCGCGGCTCGCTGTGGATGACGCGCAACGAGTGGCAGCGATCGTGGAAGCCGTGGCTGCGCGGCACGGCGATCGGCTTTCCGATGGGCGCGCTGCCCGCAGGCGGCGCCGAGCTGCCCACGCTGATGTCATACGCGATCGAGAAGCGGCTGTCAGCGCGGCCCGGGGAGTTCGGCCACGGCGCCATCGAGGGGGTGGCCGGTCCCGAGGCCGCCAACAACGCCGCCGCCGCCGGCACGCTCGTGCCGCTCCTCACGCTGGGGCTGCCGACCTCGGCGACCGCGGCGGTGCTGCTCGCCGCGTTTCAACAGTTCGGCCTGCAGCCGGGTCCGCTGCTCTTCGCGCACGAGCCGGCACTGGTCTGGGGCGTGATCGCGAGCCTCTACGTTGGCAACGCCATGCTGCTCGTGCTCAACCTGCCGCTCGTCGGGCTGTGGGTGAAGCTGCTGTCGATCCCGCGGCCGTGGTTGTACGGCGGCATCCTGGTCATGGCCTCGCTCGGCGCCTACAGCGTGCACCGTTCCGCGGGCGACCTGGTGCTGGTGGCGATCATCGGCATCATCGGCTTCGGTCTGCGTTACGTCGATGCCCCGGTCGCGCCGGTCATGATCGGGTTGATTCTCGGTCCGGCCGCGGAGCAGCACCTGCGGCGGGCGTTGTCGATCAGCCAGGGCGACTGGTCGGTCTTCCTGACGCGGCCGCTGTCGGCCGTGTTGTTGGGCGCCGCCATGGCGATCATCGCGCTCACCGCCATCCGCCGGAAGGCCGGTAGAATCGAGGCATGAAGCTCAGCGACCTATTCGGCGGCGGCATGGGCATCCCCGCCGACCAGTTCCCCGATCCGGCCGTCGACATTCCGCCCGACACCACCGGCGCCCCGCAGACCGTCGTCCTTGGCGGCGGCTGCTTCTGGTGCACCGAGGCGGTGTTCGTCAAGCTCGATGGCGTGATCAGCGTCGTGTCCGGCTATGCCGGCGGCACCGCCGCGACCGCGGATTACCAGAGCGTCTGCAGCGGCATGACCGACCACGCGGAGGTGATCCGCGTGCGCTACGACTCGAGCCGCATCTCGTTCGGCCAGGTGCTCAAGGTGTTCTTCGCCATTGCCCACGACCCGACGCAGCTCAATCGCCAGGGCAACGACATGGGCCGGCAGTACCGGTCCGCGATCTTCTACGGCAGCGTGAATCAGGAACAAGTGGCGAGGGCCTATCTCCAGCAACTGGAAGAGGCGAAGGTGTTCGAGCAGCCGATCGTGACCACCGTCGAGCCCCTGATCGAGTTCTTCGAGGCCGAGGCCTACCACCAGGACTTCGTCGCCCGGAACCCGGCGCAGCCCTACGTGGCGGCGGTGGCGATGCCCAAGGTCAGGAAGCTCGAGAAGGCCTTCGGCGACAAGTTGAAGAAGTCGTGAGACATAATAGGGGTCTTGTGCGCTCGTAGCTCAACTGGATAGAGCATCAGCCTTCGAAGCTGGGGGTCGCAGGTTCGAGTCCTGCCGAGCGCACCATTCGATTCGCCCTCTGATCCCTGCTCCCTGATCCCCGCTTTCGCCTACACTCTGGGGAGCGCCGATGCCCAGCACGACTGCCCCTCCCAACTGGGCGGAACTCCCGGACGAAGAGCTTCTCAACCTTCGCCTCGCGGCGCTCCCCCTCCGCCTCGACGGCACGGTCGTCGAATCGCGCATTGGCCAGCTCAAGGCCGAACTCGAGGCCCGCGGCCTCACCTTCCCCCTGCACTTCTACCTGTCGGACGAGTGGTTCACACCGGACGGCCAGGCCTCGATGGCGGTGCCCTTCTACCTGGCGCATCCGCGCCTCGAACGGCTCGAGAAATCCCAGATGCTCGAAGTGGAAGGCGGCGAGCACGACTGGTGCATGCGCATCCTGCGCCACGAAGCCGGCCACGTCATCGACAACGCCTACAAGCTCCGCCTCCGCCGCCCCCGCCGGAAGGTCTTCGGCCGCTCGTCGGAGCCGTACCCCGAGTTCTACGCGCCGCGGCCGTACAGCAAGAGCTTCGTGCTGCACCTGGACCCGTGGTACGCGCAGAGCCACCCCGACGAGGATTTCGCCGAGACCTTCGCGGTGTGGCTGACGCCTGAATCCAACTGGAAGACCCGCTACACGGGCTGGCCGGCCATCAAGAAGCTCGAGTACATGGACGAGCTGATGAAGTCGCTGGTCGGCAGGCAGCCGCTGCTCGAGCGGACCGACGAAGTGGACCCGCTGCGCAAACTGAACCGCAGCCTCCGCTTTCATTACCGCCGCAAGCGCCGGCACTACGGCGTCGATCACCCGACCTTCTACGATCGCGACCTGCGGCGGCTGTTCTCGGACGCGCCGGAACACGCGCACCACATGACCGCGCCGCAGTTCCTCGCCCGCATCCGCGGGCCGGTCCGCAAGATGGTCGCCGAGTGGACCGGCATCTACCAGTACACCATCGACAAGGTGTTCGAAGACATCATTGTCCGATGCCGCGAGCTCAAGCTTCGCCTCGCCGTGCCTGAGGAACAGGCGCGGCAGGAATTCACGGTGCTGCTGACCGTGCAGGTGATGAACTACCTGCACAGCGGACGCCATCGGGTGGCCCTTTGAAACCTCAACGCGTTCTGACCCTCGTCCACAAAGGCCTCGAACCGCCAGACGAGGCGCCCGACAAGGAGGTCGCGTCCACCGCGTCGTGGCGCATGGAGTATGACGTCGTCCAGACGCTCCGCGCCCTCGGCCACGAGCTGCGCGTGATCGGCGTGCACGACGACCTCACGCCGATCCGCAGCTCGATCGAAGACTTCAAGCCCTCGATCACCTTCAACCTGATGGAGGCGTTCGACGACGTGGTGGTGTTCGACCAGAACGTGGTGAGCTACCTCGAGTTGCTGAAGGTGCCGTACACCGGCTGCAACCCGCGGGGCCTGACGCTGTCGCGCGACAAGGGCCTGGCCAAGAAGCTGATGGCGTATCACCGCATCCCGGTGCCCGACTTCCTGGTGGTGCCGCTCGGCCGCAAGCCGAAGTTGCCCAAGCGCCTCCACTTCCCGCTGATCGTCAAGTCGCTGACCTACGAGTCGTCCACGGGCATTTCACAGGCGTCGGTGGTCGAGAACGACGAGCAGCTGAACAGGCGCGTGCAGTTCATCCACGACACCATCATGACCCCCGCCATCGTCGAGGAATTCATCGACGGCCGCGAGCTCTACGTCGGCGTACTCGGCAACGATCGCCTGCAGGTGCTCCCGGTGTGGGAGATGTCGTTCTCGAAGATGCCCGAGAACAGCTGGCGCATCGCCACCGAGCGGGTGAAGTGGAGCGTCAAGTACCAGAAGAAGCACGGCATCGACACGGCGGAGGCGGGGCTGCCGGACGACATCACGGCGAAGGTGCAGCACCTCGCCAAGCGCGTCTACCGCGCGCTGGATCTCAGCGGCTACGCGCGCGTTGACCTTCGCATGAAGGCCAACGGCGACTTGTTCGTGATTGAGGCCAACCCGAATCCGCAGCTGGCGCAGGGTGAAGACTTCGCCGAGTCGGCCCGGCGAGCGGGCGTGTCGTATGCCAAGCTCATCGAGCGGATCATCGGCCTCGGGCTGCAGTGGCAGCCGTCGCGCATGGCGTAAGGGCGAATTGGGGTCAGGTCAAGAAAATCACAGTTTGGGATAGTTGGGGTCTGACCCCAATCATCCCAAACTGTGATTTTCTTGACCTGACCCCAATCATCCCTATTTCGTCGGCTTCAGCGTCAGCTTCTGCATGCGCCAGTTGAGCAACTCGCCCACGTAGAGCTCGTTCTCCGACGGGCAGGCAATCTCGTGGATCCAGCCGAACTGCTTGGGCTGGTGCCCGGACTTGCCGAGCATCCCCAGCACCTTGCCGTCGAGCGACAGCTTGTAGATGCGGCCGGGGAACGCGTCGGCGGAATAGAGATACTGCGTCGGCCCGCCCGACACGCAAATCGCCCACGGCGCGCCGCTCTGGGCGGTGGCGCCCTCCGGCGTCGGCGTGTTGCCAAACCACGGCTGCGTCCCCGCCGGCACCGGCACGTCGATGGTGATCGTCCGCAGGTGGTTGCCGTCGGGATCGAACACCTGGATGCGGCGGTTACCGCGGTCGGCCACGTAGATGTTGCCCTTGGCGTCGTTGGCGATACTGTGCGGCGTGTTGAACTCGCCTTCCTTGGTGCCGCGCTCGCCCCACGACTTCACCCAGTCACCGTCCTTGGTGAACTTGGCGACGCGCGAGTTGATATAGCCGTCGCTGATGAAGATGTTGCCCTGCGTGTCCCACGCCACGTCGGTCGGCTCGCGGAACTGCCCGTTGACGTGCGGGCGAACCGGGGTGACGCGCGTCCACGGCTCGGCGTGGTCCGACGCTTCCTTCTTGCGGCCGAACACCATCACGACCCGGCCTTCGGGGTTGAACTTGACCACCATGTCAGAGCCCTTGTCGATGGCCCAGATGTTGTCGTCCTTGTCGACGCGGACGACGTGGGCGTAGGCCCAGGCGTAGAGGCCCTTGCCGATCTCGCGGATGAACTTGCCGTCGGGCCCGAACTCGAGCAACTGCGACGCCGTCGCGGCGTAGGCCGGGCCGCTGGCGCTGTTGCCGCGGTTGTAGATGAAGATGTGCTTCTTCGAATTGACGGCCACGCCCGAGACCTCGCCCAGGTGCATGTCGGGCGGCAACTTCAGGAAGTTGATGTCGGAATCGAACGGAATCTCAGGCACCGCCTGCTGCTGCGCGGCAGCAAACGACGAACCCGTCACAATTACCAGCGCAATGAGCCAGCGTTTCATTTATCCCCCTCAGAACACAGTGTCTAACCCGCCCCGGCAACCCCGGGCGTGCGACACACTTTATCGCTATTTCGGCAGCAGCGGCCTCAGCTTCGAGGATTGTTCGATGGCATCCCGGCACGACTCGCCCGGCGGGCCGCCGGCCGCGTCTCTCACCAGGGCCGGCGTCGCGCCGGCATCGTGCTTCAACAGGTAGCCGAGCGTGGCCACCCGCACGTCGCACGACCACGACCGTCCGCCAGCGGCGTAGGCCTGCCTGATGCGGCCGACCATGGCCGCGGAGCCAAACCGCTCGAGGCGGACCGCGGCATCGATTCGCTCGTCGAGAATCCCCTGCTGCAGCCCCCGCAGCCAGATCTCGTCGAACTCGGCGAACGCGGCGTCGGGCAGCGCCGACAGCGTCGTCATTGAGACGCGCAACTCGTTGCGTCCCAGCTCCGACAGCATCAACGGCCGCGCCTCTTGCGGCGCCAGATCGAACAACCGGCGCAGGGCGATATCCCGCAGCTTCGCCGATTCATCCGGTGGATTTTGATAGAGCGCCTTGATCACGGGGCCCATCGCCGAGAATCGAAAGCGATCCCAGTTCCAGAACAGCAGGTTGAACTGGACCTCGAAATCCACCAGGCGGAACGCGGCGGCGGCCTCTTGCGGGAAGTTCTTGAGCGCGGGACCGAACTTGCCGACCAGGCGGGTGTCTTCGTAGCGGCCCAGGTCGGCCAGTTCGTCGGCGATCTCGGCGGTGAGCGCGCCCGGTCCGCCGCCGACGGCGACCGCTTGCGCCCGGGCGGTCGCCGCCCGCTCGAGTTCCGCATCCGACGCGGTCTGCGCGAACGTCGCGGCCGCTGGCACCAGCCACGCGACCATCACGAACGGCACGAGTGCCCGGCGGAGTCTCACTGCGCGATCAGGCGGGCAAATTCGGGCAGTCCCTTCAGCGCAGCGAACAGCGGGTCCGCGGCGGCCTGTGGCTTCCACTGTTTGGGCTGGCGGCGAATGGCCTGCGCCAGCTGGTCGAGCGCCTGCCTGGTGTCGCCGGCTTGCGCGTAGCGCTGCGCCAGCGCGTAGATCGCCGGCTCGCTGCGCGGGTTGATCGCAAGCGCCTTCTTCTGCTCGGAGATGGCGTCGGCGAACTTCCCTTCCTTGGCCAGCTGCGCGGAGCGCTCGGTCAGGCGGTTCGGCACGCCGAGCGTCATGTTCAGCAGACGGCGCAGCTCCTTGAACGGCTCTTCCGCATCGTCCACGCGCAGGTCGACGATGCGCTCGACGGTGGATTCGGAATTGGGCGGCAACGGCCGCACCACCAGGATCCCGGCGGACTGCATGCCGCGCGTATCGCCGCCCTTCGACTGCCCGGCATCGAGCGCGTCCATCAGGCGTTCGGCCATCGAGCCCTTGCCGTTCTGATACGCCGCGGCCATCGCCTTCACCACCTCTTCACTCGCCAGCGTGTTGCCTTGCGCGGAGAAGTTGAGGCCGGCGGCATGGCCGGCGAAGCCGCCGAGGTGCACGAGGTCCTTCGGGTCCGAGTTGCGATCGATCACGCGCTTGCCGGTGTAGACCGCCGAGCGTCCCTTGGTATCGATCACCGCCACCTGGCGGGTATCACGTCCCGGATCCTCATCCGTAATCCGCTTGACGACTTCCGCTGGCGACAGGCCCTGCTCGAGCAGGGCAATGGCCTTGGGGCCGTACTGGCGATTCGCCGACGCCTGGGTGGCCACGGCGCCGACGCCGGGTTTCGCGTACGGCACCGCGGCGCCCGCCCCGAATGCGCGCGACTGGACCCCGACGCCGAGCTCGTTGGTGGCCGGATCGAAGGCGATGATCGAGAAGGTGCCGAACCAGGGATCCCCGGCGGTGGCGGGCTTCGGCGCATCTTGAGCCTGCAAGGTCACCGAGGCCAACAAGGCGACAACGAATAGTCGAGTCATAGCGGCCACAGTCTAGCGAACAATTGAGGCGCCGCGGGAGGCCTACTGATCGCCGAGCAGCCGCTTCAACTTGGCCACGTCGCCGATGATCTCGACGGCGCCGCAGTCGCGGCACATCAAAGCCTTGGTCATCACGTCGCCGGTCTGCATGGTCAGAAATTTCGAGTCACTGGGACGGAACGTCAGGCGCACCGGCGAATACACTGCGCCGCCCGCGATAAATTCACCGCCGCATCGAGCACAGTTGGCCATGGCCTATTGTGCCTCAGCAACCACCGAGTCGCTTGGAGTTGCGCCAGACTGTGCAGTTGTGTCCGCCGGCGCGCGGGCACCGCGGTCCTTCACGCCGGCGTTCGGTCCATCGCTTCGAGCGCGCGGACGCCGGTGCGCATGCCGAGCAGCCACGTCGCCAGGCTGAGGATCCCCGCCGACGCGAAGCAAAGGTAGAACAGCACCTGCTGCGTGTCGGTGAGCGGCCGCTGGCGGACCTGGCTGAACAGGTAGACGCTCGACGGCCACCCGAGCAGCCCGATCATCACGATGATGAACAACACCGCCACGATCATGAAGGCGACGCCGCCGTAGGAGCCGGCCACCTGGCTGGGGTTGTCGGCGGCAAAGCGCGGGTAGCGGGCGCCGAGCCCGGTGGCGAGGCCCACCAGCGCGAACGCCATGAACACGATCGCCACCGCCGACAGCCGCTTCAGGAATGGGTCCACGCCCAGCAGCTCGTTGCCGGTAACGATGAGAACCTCGGTCAGCAACAGCACCGGCACCAGGCCGGTCCAGAACTTCGACCACAGGAAGTCGCGCAGCGAAATCGGCGCCGAGCGGATGATCCAGAACGCCGAGCCTTCGGCCGACACCGCCGGAAACACGAACCGCACGGCCACCGTTGACATCACGAACGACGCCATGGCCAGGTTGAGGAACGCATAGAGGTTCTTGACCACGCCGCTCATGTACGGCAGGCGATCGAGGTCGAGCACCTTGAAGTTGTAGAGATAGACGAGCATCAGGGCGACCAGCAGCAGCAATTGCGACCACTGGCTCACGTCCCGCAAGAACACCTTCAGGTCTTTCACCAGCAGGTGGCGCCGCACCGGCGACAGCGGCAGCAGCCCGGCCAGCCGATCGACGACCCGCCACTGCGCGAACCGCGCCTTGCGCGCCTCCTGCGACTTGCTGAACCCGGCGAAGTGCCAGCGCTCGAACGCCGCGCCCACCAGCACCACCACCGCCGCCGCGGTCGTCCACAACGCGGCAATGTGCAACCAGTCGCGGCCGCCATGCACGCCGGCAAACAGCGCCTCCCCGGCCCAGAACGACGGCAGCAGCGGCGTGATCGGCGACTGGAGCGTGGCGAAGAACGCGGTCACTTCCGGCATCGACTCGACGCGCAGCAGGCGTTCCGGCTGGAGGAAGCGGAGCAGCAGCACGATGCTGGTCGCGAACACCAGGCCCATGAACATCAGGATGTCGCGCGCGCGCTGGGCCTGAAACACGTTGACGAGCAGGAGCGTGACCGCGGCGCCGACGCCGACCGGAATCACGACGAACGGCACCACGGTCAGGATGGCGATGGGGATGAACGACAGCGGCGCGCACTTGGCGGCGCCGATGCCGGCCAGCACGGGCACCAGGAAGACCACCACCATCCAGCCCGACTGCCCCAGCGTCCGCGCGAATCGCGCCAGGAACAGCCGCCGCGGCGCCACCGGCGCCGCGAGGATCAGCCGCAGGTCCTCCGACAGGAAGAAGGTGGACAGCGAGGTCACCACCGCGCTGAACGCGAGGAACGACAGGAAGGTGAGAAACAGCCACGACAGGCCGATGCGAATCAGGTAGTCGCCCAGTTCGGTGTAGTCCGCGGCCTGCCAGGTGACCCAGAACGAGCCGGTGAACAGCGCGCCGATCACGGCCACGGCGATGCCGCCGAACATCAGGCCGCGCAGCAGGTCGCCCTTCTCGCGCCGCCGCGCGCGATTGCGCGACGCCCACCATGTGGGCAGCAGCAAGTACGGAAACGGCCGGACTTCCGATGCGGTCTTCACCGAAATGGCCCAACCAGCGATGACCTGCGCGCGTGGCAGACCGCGACAACGGAGCGGACAAGAGGTGCTTCGAGCGTGATCGCCATTTAGACGATGTCGTCAATCTCCTGAAGCCCACCGCCACCGGTGAGTTTCAGGAACACGGGCGTCAGTTCCTCGTCGCGCGTCCCGGCCATGGCCCGCACGTCCGCCACCGTGCCGTGGGCGATGATCTGGCCCTTCAGGATGATGCTGATCAGGTCGCACATCTCCTGCGCCACTTCGAGCGTGTGCGTGCTCATCAGGATGGCGACGCCGCGCGACGCCATGCGGCGGAAGATGTCCTTGATCAGCCGCGCGCCCCGCGGGTCGAGGCCGACCATCGGCTCGTCCACCAGCACGGCCTTCGGCCGATGCAGGAACGCGGCGCTCATCACCAGCCGCTGCTTCATGCCGTGCGAGAAGCTTTCGACCAGCTCGTGCTGCCAGCGGCCCAGCTCGAAGATCTCCAGCATCTCGGTGATGCGCGTCTCGGTGTCGCTGCCGTCCATCCCGTAGAGACCGCCGTGAAAGCGCAGGAACTCCCCGGCGGTGAGCTTGTCGTAGATGAACGGACGGTCGGGAATGAACCCCAACGACGCCTTCGCCGCCTCGGGCTCCCGCGCCAGGTCGTGGCCATTGACGAGAATGCGCCCGGCGTCCGGCTTGAGCAGGCCCGCGATCATCCGAATGCTGGTGGTCTTGCCGGCGCCGTTCGGGCCGAGGAAGCCGTGAATCTGCCCCGGCTCGACGGTGATCGAGACGCCGTCAACGGCGGTGAACTTCCCGAAACGCTTGACCAGATTCTCGACGGCGATCATTTACCACCTGCGCAGCGCGTGAACCAGCATCCGCGGTCTTGCCGCTGGGGAATGGGAAGGGCCAGCGCACTCACGTCCGCGTCTTTCCGGCCGACGAGAATCGGCGTCGAGCCGGGGACGACGTCCACCTGCAGCACCGCCATCCTGACGCGGCCAATCAGCGGCAGGATCGCCGTCTGCTTGTCCAACCCGCCCCGCGCCAGCCGGACGTGGGTGGCGTCGGCGGGAAACTGGTTGAAGGTCGGGTCCACCGGCAGCCACAGTCCGCGGCCGTTGCCCTCGTCGATGTAGACCTCGGGCCAGGCATGGTAGTAGAACGCACCGCGCACGTAGACCAGGCCGACGTTGATCCGCGACGGGATGCCCAGCGATCGCGCCAGCGCCACGAACAACACCGTGTGCTCGTTGCAGTCACCGACCTTGGTCCGCAACACTTCCGTCGCCGACGGCAGGCTCACGGTGGGCTTCTTCTCCACCAGCTGGTTGACCTCGCGGGTCAGCCGCTCGGCCCGCGCCCGCACGCCGGTGAGGCCCTTCACCATGCGCTCGGCCTCCGCCCGAATCTCGGGCGCGTCGCTTTCGATGAACGCCTCGGGCTTCAGGTAGCGCTCGAGGTCGGGGTCGGCCGGGCCCGGCTCGAGGCCGCGCGCATCGACCATCTCGATGACGTTGCCGTCAACCGACTGCCCCACCCCCTGCAGATCGCCGCCCGTCAGGTCGGCGCCGTCCACGCGCATCCGCAGCCGCAGCACGTCCCGCGGCTCGTCGATGCGCATCCGGCGCGGAATGGTCGGGACGACGGCGGAGGCGCCGAGCATGTCTTCCTGCATGGTCTTCGAGACCGCGAGCGCGGTGGCCTGCTCCTGCGACTCGCGGACCGAGATCAGCCCCATCGGGCTTTCCTCGCGCACGATCTCGCCGGTGTCGGTGATCCACGCCGTGGTGGTGAGGCCGGAGAACGTCATGTCCACGCGGAACGCGGGGATGGGACGCCCGCCGCCGGTCACCACCTCGCGGTTGCCGATGGCCAGCTGCACCGGCGCGTTCTTCATGGTCGCCGGGTCGAACACCATCCACTCGCGGCGCGTCCCGGCCGCCAGGCCTTCACTCGCCAGGCGGCGGCCGAGGCTCAGCATCAGCGCCGGCGCCTCCTCGAGGTCGCGTGTTTCCGTCCGCGTGCCACTCGCCGAGATGATGTCGAGCGTCAGGCGGAGGCCGTCAAGCCGCCCGCGGACCGTGAGCGGCCCGGTCCCCGGGTCGAGGGAGAACTCGAAGGTCTTGAGGGCGAACGACCGATCGACGTGCGCCGTGGTCTTCAGGACCGCGGCCGTGGTCGCGCCGAGGAGGGCGAACTGCAGGCGTCCATCCTCCAGCAGGTCAAACCCGTCATCGGTCCGCTCGACCTGGCTCACAGTGAAGCCGATCTTCTCGCCGCGATAGTAGACGCCGCGCCACTGCGCGGTGGTGCCGTAGCGCGCCAGGTCGGTGGCCAGGTTCATGGGTGACGCCTGGAGGTACGACCGATTGATCATCACGCCCATGGTCACGACCCAGGCCAGCAGGACCAGGACCGACAGCGGGCGAGTCACGGATCGCGGGAGTGGACGAAGGACACGAACGCGCGGCACCGCCTCGATTATAGGCGGACACCCCGAACGCGCCCGCCAGACCCGCGTTCGGGTCGGCCGTACGTCGGAATTCCGATGCCTGTAGTCGGTGGGCCGACACCTTTGGCCGTTGCCCCGACAGGACGCTGGCCGGAATGCCGTCACTTCGCGCGGGTTCCGTCCGGGGAACGACCCTTGCTGATGGCCGCCTCATGAAGACCATCGTCATCGCCAGCTTGGCCGTTCTCAGTCTGTGCGTCGCCCCGCCGGCCGTCACCGCCGGTCCACGCGCCGAGGGGCGGGTGACCATGGATGCCAAGGTCAGTGCGGCGCATGATGCCGGTTTGCCGTCACGGGTGCTCATCAGATACCGGACGGGAACAGGCGCCCGGCTTCGGGAGCGGATGCGCACGCGCGGGATCCGGGTGGATCGCGACCACCGCGGCGCCGGCGCGCTGTCGGTGGCGCTCGGCGCCGGCGAGCTGCGCCGCTGGGCGCAGGATCCCGACGTGGCCGGCATTTCGACCGACGCCCGCGTCACCGCGCACGACGAGCCAACCTCCGCGTGGAGCACGCTCACGTCGCTGGTGTCCACGGACGCCCAGCATCTCCGCCGGACGTTGGGACTGCCGGCCCACGCACAGGGCGGCCAGGGTGTCGGCATTGCGGTCATCGACTCGGGCATCGCACCGATGCCCGACCTGTGGGGCCGAATCGCGGCGTTCTATGACTTCACCGCCGGCGGCGCTGCCGCCTCCCCGTCCGACGCCTATGGCCACGGCACACACGTCGCCGGCCTGATTGCCGGCTCCGGCGCCCTGTCGCTCGGGGCCTACCCGGGCATTGCCCCGGGTGCCCGGCTCATCGGCCTGAAGGTGCTCGACGCCAACGGCAGGGGCTACGCCAGCGACGTGCTCAACGCGATCGAGTTTGCGATCGAGCACCGGTCCGCGCTCGGGATCGACGTCATCAACCTGTCGCTCGGCCATCCAGTGCTCGAACCGCCCGCCACCGATCCCCTGGTGCTGGCGGTCGAGCGGGCGACCGCGGCCGGCATCGTGGTGGTGACATCCGCCGGCAACTTCGGCCAGCGCCCCGGTGATGGCACCGCCGGCTACGGCGGCATCACCTCACCGGGTAACGCGCCATCCGCGATCACGGTCGGCGCCTTGCGCACGAACGGCACCGCGGACCGCGCCGACGACACGGTGGCCCCGTACAGCTCCCGCGGCCCGACCTGGTACGAGGCCCGCATCAAGCCCGACATCCTCGCGCCAGGCCACGCCGTGATTGCGATCACCAATCCGTTCTCGACGCTGTACCGTTCAGCGCCCGCCTCCCGCGCGAAAGGCTCGTACCTGGCGCTGAGCGGCACGAGCATGGCGACCGCGGTCACGAGCGGCGTGGTCGCGCTCATGGTCGAAGCCAACCGCCGTGACAGCGGCGCCGGGGTGCCGCTCGCGCCGAACACCGTGAAGATGCTGCTCCAATACACCGCGCTCGCCGTGGGCGGCGACGAGTCCCCGGTTCCGCCGCAGTTCGAGCAGGGTGCCGGCGGACTCAACGCCGCGGGGGCCATCGAGCTGGCACGCGCGATCGACCCCGCTTCGCCGGTGGGCAGCCACTGGCTCCAGTGGGGCGTGGTCCCGGCCACGAAGATCGCGGGCGGCTGGCGTCCGTGGGGCCAGCGCATCATCTGGGGCGATCGCATGGTGTGGGGCGGGTCGATCGCGCGGCACGAGCCGGCCTGGACGTCCGCGGTGGTCTGGGGCGATGCCGTCACGTGGGGACCCGACGTCTGGGTCGACCCAACGAGCACGGTCCTCGACACGTTCGCGTCGTGGAGCACGCAAGTCGTCTGGGGCGACGACCTGGTCGCCACCAGCGACGGTGAGCACATCGTCTGGGGCAGTCTCTTCGACGATGCCCACATCGTGTGGGGCGATTCCTTCGAGGACGCCCATATCGTGTGGGGCGATTCCTTCGACACCGAACACATCGTGTGGGGCAACTCGGTGGGCGCCGCCGCTCCGGCGAGGAAGAAGTAGTCATGGCATCGCTGGCCTTGGCCTATTCACATCGCCCCAACAGGGCGCCGGTCGCGTCCGGCGATCGGGCGTTGCTGACCAGGACCTATCTCGCCGGCATCATCGTGGCCGGCACCACGCTGATGGTGACCCGCTGGCCGCAGGAGTATCCACATCCCGGGCTGGCCGCCATCCTGCTGACGGCAAGCCTGCTGTTGTCGCTCCTGAAGGTGCGGTTGCCGCTCAACAGCGGCCAGGCCACCATCTCGATGGCCTACACCGTGGACTTCGCCGCCCTCCTGCTGTGCGGCCCGGACGTCGCCATGCTGATCGCGACCTTTGGCGTGCTCGTGCAATGCGCGGTTCGCGTCAAGATCACGCAGCCGCCGATTCGCCTCGTGTTCAGCGTGGCCGCCGTGGTCATCTCGGTGCAGGCCTCGGGGGCCATCTGGTCGTTCCTGGGCGGCGATGTCGGCCATCTCGGCCTGGCCTCCACCATGGCCCCGATGTCGGCGGCCGCCACCGTCTACTTCGCGATCAACTCGGCGCTGGTCGCCGTCGCCATCGCGCTGACGAGCGGGGCCTCGCCGGCCCGGACCTGGCATCGTGAATTCATGTGGAGCGCACCCAGTTATTTCCTGTCGGCCACGGTCGGCACGATGGTGGCGATCTTCCTGTCGCAGGGCACCTACGGCCTGCTGCTGCTCACCGCGTTGCCGCTGTTTCTCTCGCACCGGGCCTACCAGTCGTCGATGGAGCGCATCGACGCGGAGCGGCAGCACGCGCGGCAGCTGGCGGTGATGGTCGAGACGACCCAGGGCGCGCTGTCGCGCGCCACCGAATCCGAAGCCGCGCTGGTGGCCGAGAAAGAGCGCCTGGCGCTCGAACGCACGCGGCTCGCCATCACGCTGAAGACCATCACCGAGGGCGTCGTCACGGTGGACGCCGCCGGCCTTGTCCTGCTGATGAACGAGAGTGCCGCCGCGTTGGCCGGCCTGCCGGTCACCGCCGTCTCGGAGCGCGCGGTGACGGACCTCTTCATGGCGATCGGCATCGCCGCGGCCGACTACCAGCAGGCGATGCGAAGCGTGCTCGAATCCGGCGAGCCGGCGTGCGTGCGATGCCCCCTGGCCTCGCCGATCGGCCGCGTCCTCGACGTCACCGGCACGCCGATGCGCGACGGGGAAAACCGGCTGGCCGGTGCGGTGTGGGTGTTTCGCGACGTGACGGACGCGGCGCGCGTCGAACTTGAGCGGTCGAAGACGGCACGGCTCGAGTCGCTCGGCATTCTGGCCGGCGGCCTCGCCCACGACTTCAACAACATCCTGATGGGCGTGGTGGGCAACCTGTCGCTGGCGCAGTCGCTGGCCGGGCCGGCCGACCGGCCGCTCGCGCAGCGGTTGCGCGACGCCGAGGCGGCATGCGTGCGGGCAAGGGGTGTGACCGGGCAGCTGCTGACCTTCGCCAAGGGCGGCGCGCCGGTGAAGACCGCGGCGTCGATTCGCGAGCTGGTGGTCGAGTGCGCGCGGTTCGCGCTCAGCGGCTCCCAGGTCGCGGGCCGGTTCGCCTTCGATCCGGACCTCTGGACCGCGGAAGTGGATTCCGTGCAGATCAGCCAGGTTGTCCAGAACCTGGTGCTCAACGCCGTGCAGGCCATGCCGCATGGCGGCACGGTGGACGTGGCGATGCGGAACGTGAACCTCGACGCCTGCACCAGCGGATCGCTCGCCGACCTGCCGGCCGGCAACTACGTGCGCGTGTCGGTGCTGGACCAGGGCGAGGGCATCGCGCCCGATCACCTCGCGCACATCTTCGAGCCGTACTTCACGACCAAGGAGAAGGGCTCCGGGCTGGGCCTCGCGATCTCGGCCTCGATCGTCCGTGCCCACGGCGGCACGATCGTGGTCGGGCCGGCGCCCGTGTCCCAGGGCACCTGCTTCGACGTCTATCTGCCGGCCTCCCCCGGTCACGCCGCGGCCGGGGTGCCGAAACGGACTGAACTCCGAATGGGCCAGACCGGCCGCGTGTTGCTGATGGACGACGACCCGATGGTGGCCGACGTGGCCCAGGAGATGCTGGCGACGCTCGGCTACACGGCGGAGACGACTGCCTGCGGGCAATCGGCCCTCAATCGGCTGCGCGCCGCGGAGCGAGACGGCGAACCGTTCGACCTGGTGATCCTGGACTTGACCGTTCCGGGCGGCATGGGTGGGCGGGAAACGGTGCCGCACCTCCGGCGGATTCGGCCGGACCTGCCGGTGCTGGTGATGAGCGGGTATGCCGACAACACGGTGCTGGCCGACCACGCCAGGCACGGCTTCGACGGCGTGCTGCCCAAGCCGTTCGCGATTCCAGACCTGCGCTCGGCGATCGAGGAAGTCAACGCCCGCCGCGCCGCGCGGCCGCAGACGAATCGCGCGTAGGAGGCCGCTGACCAGGACGGCCGCAGATTAGACGATGGAGGCATGACCGCATCCCCGGATGACACCTCGGCGCTCTGGGGCGTCTTGATCGTGCCGAAGCACAGGCTCGAGAACCGCCGCTATCCAGACCGGCGCCGACGAGCTCGCCTCGCGACAGCGCGTTGCCTGCCATCCCTCTAGACGGAGTCGCGCGCGTCCAGCTCCAACACCGCGCCCAGCAACACCTGCGCGCCGCGCGCGCAGTCGTCCCAGGTGGTGAGCTCGCGCGGCGAATGGCTGACGCCGCCGACGCTGGGGACGAAGATCATCCCCATCGGGCACAGCGCGGCAATCATCTGCGCGTCATGACCGGCGCCGCTCGGCAATCGCCGGGCCTGCAGCCCCTCGCGGTCCGCGGCGCGGCCAATCGCATCCTGCACCCCCGCATGCGCCGGCGCCGACGGGTTGGTGGTCGCCAGGTTCAGCGCGATCTTCGTGTTGGTGTCGGTGGCGATCGAGGCCGCGCGCCCGCGCAGGGCCTCTCCCAGTTCGCCGAGCACGGTTTCGGACAGATCGCGGAACTCCACGCTCAGCGTGACGCGTCCGGGCACCACGTTGGGCGAATTCGGTTCCACTTCGAGGCGGCCGACGGTGCCCACCTGCCGGCCCTGCCGGGCGCGCGCCAGATCGCGCACCGCCAGCGTCAGCGTTGACGCCGCCACCAGCGCGTCCTGCCGCTCGCCCATCGGCGTGGTGCCGGCGTGATTGGCGGCACCCTCGATGACCACATCGTAGCGATGGATGGCGACGATGCCTTCGACGATGCCGATCGGCACTTTGGCGCGATCGAGCGTGCCGCCCTGTTCGATGTGGAGCTCGAGGTAGCTGTGAAACGCGCCCTTGCCGCGCACGGCGTCTTCGATGCGATCCGGATCGCCGCCGATGCGGCGGATCGCGTCACCGCGGCGCAGGCCGTTCCATACCTGA
This sequence comes from Vicinamibacterales bacterium, assembly GCA_041659285.1. Lineage (NCBI taxonomy): Bacteria > Pseudomonadati > Acidobacteriota > Vicinamibacteria > Vicinamibacterales > Vicinamibacterales bacterium. The sequence continues at coordinate 482,901 of JBAZYO010000002.1, forward strand.
TCCAGGTCGCCGGGCTTGAGGTCGCCGGCGACGATGCGGCTGCCGGCGGTGCCCTTGCCGAACGCCGTGCTCTCTTCATGCGCCCACAGCACCATCTCCAGCGGATGGCGCGTGGTCAGCTTTGCCGCCTGCACCGCGTGCAGCACTTCCAGTGCCGCCATCACGCCGAGATCGCCGTCGAAGTTGCCGCCGCCGGGCACCGAGTCGATGTGCGAGCCGAACAGGATCGGCGGCTGCCCCGGCGTCCCGCCCAACCGGGCGAAGATGTTGCCGGCCGGGTCCATGCGCGGCGCGGCGCCGGCCGACTTGATCTCCTCGAGCATCCACGCCCGCGCGGTGATGTCGGCCACCGAATACGCGACGCGCGTGACGCCGTCGGCGAAGGTGCCGCCGGGCGGCCGGCCGTGCGTGCTCAGGCGCTCGAGGCGGTTGCGCAAGCGCGCGGCATCAACGGCAGGGCGCGACGATTGGCGTGACCAGGCTGTGGTCCCTTCGACACCCGAAAGGGAGGCGCTCAGGGCAGGGGGAATGGCCAGCGCCGAAGCGCTGGCCATGGACAGAAACGAACGACGTGAAATCATTACTCTCCGATATGGTCAGGCGGCCCTGAAGTGCCGCCCTTCTGGCGACTACTGCTGCTGTGGCGACGAGGCGACCGGCCGTTCGACGACCGTCCCCCAGAAGCCGATCATCATCTCTTCCCAGGTCTGGTCGCCCCAGCGGACGTCCTTGGTGGGGTCGGGATTGAACTTGTTGTTCACCGAGTTGTCGTAGTGCGCGATCACCTCGATCTCGGTGCCCTTCGGGAACAACCGCGGCTTGGCCAGCTCGTAGGTGATCTGCCAGTTGAAGTCGTACTTCGGCACCGACAACAGCGTCTCGGTGGTGCCGTCGGGGAACTTCGCACGGTAGGTCATGCTCTTGCCGCGCACGTGCATGTGCGGCGTGAAGGAGGTGATCAGCGTGTCGGCGGCCAGCACGCGCGAGCCCCGCACTTCGTGCGCCGGCGCGCCGGCCGGGATCACGAACCGCGGCTGGATGACGCTGCCGCCGCGCTGCTGCATTTTCGGCGCTGCCTTCGCGAACACGATGCCGACTTGCGTGCGATCGGTCGTCGCCTCGCCGTTGGTCGTGTAGTGCATCTGCAGCACGATGTCGGAATTGGCGGTCAGCAGCCGGCCGACGCCGGGCTCGAACACCACGCCCGGCTTGTTGGGCGTGACGCCGCCGATGTTGCCCGGCCCGAGCGCGCCGTTCTGGTTGAGGGGCGCGCCGGTCGGCTGCGTGTAGGCCAGCACGTGGTGCACGTGCGCGCGCGCCTGCGGCTTGATCTCAATCGCCTGGATCCACTTGTCTTCGCTGATGTTGGTCGGCAGCCGCAGGTACTGGTAGTCAACGACGCCAGTCGCCGGGATCTTGAAGTCTTCGGTCATCGTGAACACGACGTCCGGCTGGCCGATGCTCCAGCCTTCGGCGAACGTCGGCGCCCCCGGCAGATCGGTGTCGTTGCCTTTCGGCGCGCCGGCATCCACCCACGCGAGAATGGTCTCGACTTCCTGGTCCGTCAGCCGCGGGTCGTTCTTGAACACGCCGTGCGCCGAGTCGGCGCCCCAGGGCGGCATGGTGCGCGCCGCCACCCGCTGGCGGATCGATCGCGCCCACGGCCGCGCGTCCTCGAACTTCACCAGCGACATGGGTGCGAACATCGTCGGGCGATGGCACTCGACGCACTTGGAATAGAAGATGGGCGCCACGTCCCTGGCAAACGTGGGGGCGCTTTGCGCCTGCGCCAACGGAGCCGACGCGAACACAGCCGCCATGACGACGCCGATGCGAGCGATTTTCATAGCCCCTCCAGGGTTGCGGACGCCGGAAGTATATAGTGTCTGGCACCCGCGAATCGGACGGGTGCCAGACACTGTGAAAGGGGTCGTTGTCATGCGTCGAGCGCTACTGGTCCTGTTTTCCCTGCTGTTCCTGCCCTCGTCAGCCTTTGCCACCTGGTCGGTGATCGCCGTTGACCGGGCCTCGGGCCGCGTCGTCATTGCCTCCGCCACGTGCGTGGACCGCGACGACCAGTTCCTGATGGGCGTGCAAGCCGTGGTGGTGCCCGGCAAGGGCGTGGCGGCGTGCCAGGCCGGTGTCGATAACACCCACAAGAACCAAATGCTGGTGTTCGAGGAGCTCAACAAGGGCACCGACCCCAACCGCATCATCGCGATGCTCAGCCAGGATCCGGCGTACCAGAGCCGGCAGTTCGGCATCCTCGACCTGCAGGGCCGGAGCGCGGGCCACTCGGGCCTGACCAACGGCTACGTGTCGCAGGACATCCAGGGCCAGGTGCCGGGCACGGAGATCTTCTATTCGATCCAGGGCAACATCCTGCGTCCCGGACAGGTGGTGCCAAACGCGGTGCAGGCGTTCCTCAAGACCGCGGGATCGATCACCGATCGGGTGATGGCGGCGATGGACGCCGCGGACGGCTCCGGCGGTGACAGCCGCTGCGTGTGCCCGCCATGGCCGACCAACGGCACGGCGCCGGCGATCCCGTGCGACGGCCGCACCGCGCACGTCGCCTACATCCTGGCGGCGGATCCCAAAGACACCAACGGCGACTCGCACAACAACGGCAAGTACGCGCTGTATCTCACCGCCTCGCAGCCCGGCTCGGACAAGGGCCCGAACCAGATCACGACGGGCGAGAACCTCAACCCGGTGAAGACGTTGCGGATGCGCTACAACGCGTGGAAGAAGACGCAGGGCCCCGGCGTGGCCGGCTTGCCCAATCCCCTGCCGGCTCCTCCCGCGACGCCGCCCGGCGGCGGTGGCGGCCAGGGCCGCCGCGGACCGATTCAAGTGATGCCGCTAACCACGACGGCGTGGACGGATGGCGGCACCATCCCCGCGAAGTACACGCAGGCGGGCGTGCAGGTGTCGCCGCCGCTGGCGTGGAGCAACGTGCCGGATGACGCGGTCAGCTTCGTCCTGATCGCGCACGACACCGATGCCACGTTCGGCAACGGCACCGACGACATGCTGCATTGGCTGTTGTGGAACCTCCCGAAGGGCACGCGGTCGCTGCCGGAAGCCATCGCCCAAGGCAACCAACTGCCCGATGGCTCGCGGCAGATCAGCGCCAGCGGCCCCTACTATCGCGGTCCCGGCGCACCGGCCTCAGGTCCGGCGCACCACTACGTGTTCGAGATCTACGCGCTTGATTCGACCATCGACGTGCCGGCGGTCGGCCAGTCGCCGCCGCTCACGCGCGCCGCCGTCGTCGCGGCGATGGCTGGGAAGATACGCGGCAAAGGCGCGTTGGTGGGGCTGTTCAAGCGCTGAAAAGAAAAGGGGCGCTCATCGCGCCCCTTTCCTTGCTCTGTCGTCAATCCGGCTGATGCCGGACTCCACATCACTCAGCCAACTACCACTGGAACCGCACGCCGACGCGCGCGGTGCGCGGGGCGAGGATGGCCGTCGGCCGCAGGAACGACGCGCCGGTCGCGACCGTGCGCGTTTCGACCGCGTTGGTGTTGGTGATGTTGAACAGGTCGAACATCAGGCGCAGGCGAGCCGGTCCGCCGACGTTGAAGGTCCGCTCGGCACGCAGGTCGACCACGGTGACGTTGTCATGGCGCCGCGAGTTGAGCGGCTCGGCGTTGATGGTGCCACTGTAGATCGCACCGGCCGCCGTCGCCGCCGCCGATCCCACCGAGATGGTGCGCGCGAAGTTGGCGCCGGCCTGGTGACGCACCAGCGGCGAGATCCGGATCTTCAACGGCGCCTCGTAGGTGCCCGACAGCTTGAAGTCCCAGCGCGACGTGTCCTGATCAAACGTGCCGTTCGGATCGTTCGGATACGCGCCCGGGAAGTCGTGCGCCCAGGTGTAGCTGCCCCCGATCTGCGCGGACCAGTTGTTGCCCTGGCGCTTGGCCATCGAGGCTTCCACGGTCTTATAGCGCGAGAACCGGCCCGTGTTCATGACCACGTTGGTGAGCGGGAAGCTGGAGGCCTGCGCGCTCGGCACGCCCAGCAGCTGGAGGGTGCGGTCGTCGGCGGTGCCCCTGACGCCGTCGGCGCCGATGTCGACGAAGTCAAACGGCACGGTGTAGGCCGAAATCGGCCGGCCCGGCACATACGACGCGATCAGGTCGTCTTCAGTCTTGTAGACGAAGCCGAGGCGGGTGCCGATGGTCGAGGCAATCTGCCGCTCCACATACAGCGACGCGTCGTAGGAGTACGGCTGGGTCGTGTTGGCGTCGAACTGGAGGGTACCGGCCAGCGACGTGCTGGTCACCGCGCCCTGTTCACCCATCTGGAAACGGCGATCACCATTGGCATCGGTCCAGTTGTAGGTGACGCTCTTGTTGGTCTGGTTCGGGTTGGCGCCGGCGCTCACGTCCGGACCGGGGTTGTGCCAGAACAGGCCGTAGCTGGCCTTGATCACGGTCTTGCCGTCACCGGCCACGTCGAAGGTGACACCGGCGCGCGGCGCGAACGAGTTCCAGGTAAAGAACGTGCGGGCGTCGAAGGTCTGCTCCGGCACGCTCACCGGGCCGTTGGTGAAAGCCAACTGCTGCTGCGAAGGCATGCGGCCGGTGTAGCGATCCCAGCGGACGCCGACGTTCAGCGTCAGGCGGCCCAGAGTCCAGGTGTCGTTGAGGAAGAGGTCCTGGGTATCGAGGTTGTTCACCACCAGCAGATCCCCATCGTCGCTGGCGCGGCGGCCGCTGACCGACAACGCCGTGGGCACGCCGAAGACCACCGAGCTCGAGCGTCCGTTCGAGTAGATGTGCTCGACGTTGCCGCCGACGTTCTGCTGGCGGCCGCCCCACTGTGTCTCCTTGTAGATCTCGCCGCCGAACTTGATGGTGTGGCTGCCCCGCTTGGTGTCGAGGAAGTAGGTGGCGGCGCCGGTGACCTGCTTGCGGTCACGGTCGGTCTGGCTCTGGGCGTGCGCGCCGGTGAGCTGCAGCAGGCCGCTGTCGCGCCAGAAGTACTGCTCGTCGCTGTTGGTGCGGCGCGGATCGTAATAACCGAAGTCGCCGAAGCGGGCTTCGACGTAGAGCTTGTCGCTCAGCGTGCCGTTCCACTCGCCCTTGTAGACCCAGCTCGGCGACTCCTGCCGCACGGTCTGGCCCGCGTCGGTATAGGTATAGCCGCCGACGGGCAGCCGGTCCGGCTGAATCTTCATGTTCCACTGGTAGTAGCCAACCAGCTTGTGATGCTGGTTGAGCTGATACGTGGCTTTGAACGAGGGGTTGGTGTTCCAGGTGTCGAAGGTCTTGTCGAACGTGAACAGCGGCTGCTGCACGGCGTTGAACTGCTTGCGCCACGAGACGTGGAACCAGGCCTTGTCCTTCTTGATCGGGCCGCCGAAGTTCACGTTGGTGTCGTAGTACTTCTCGACCTCGTTGCTCCCGGGACGCAGGCCTGCCGAGAGCTGGTCGGCCGACAGGTTCGAGGTCTGGAACGAGTTGTTGTAGAAGTCCTGGTAAAACTCGCCCGAGAAGCGGTTGCTGCCCGACTTGCCGAGAAACTGCGACTGCACGCCCGGCGTCGCGGCCTCAGCGCCCTGCCCGGCCACGCCGAGGAACACTTCCTCGAACGAGCCGTAGTCGAAGTAGAAGCCGGCGCCGCCGGTGCCCTCGGTCGTGTTGATGCCCTCGACCGAGACGCGCACCTGGCCGGTGAGGCCGTACGAGGTATAGCCGGTCTGGGTCCCGGCGCGATTGCCGCCGACGTCGATGCGGCTCATCACCACGCCGGGGGTCGCCGCCAGCAGCGCCCACATGTCGCGGCCGTTCGGAATCGAGTTGAGCTGCTCCAGCTTGAAGTTCTGCTGCACGCGCGTGGCGGTGGTATCGATCACGGGCGAGGCGCCCGAGACGGTCACCGTTTCCTGCAGCGTGGCCAGGGCCATGTCGGCGTTGATGTTGGCGGTAAAGCCGAGCGACACCTGAACGCCATCGCGCTTCACGGTGTTGAAGCCGGCCAGCTCGAACGACAGCGAGTAGACGCCGGGCGGCACCGCGGGAAAGCGATAGCTGCCGTTCTCATTGGTGACCTGCGTCTGCACGCCGATCATCGACGGGCTCGTGGCCGTCACCGTCACGCCGGGCAGCACGGCGCCGCTCGAATCCGCAGCGCGGCCCTGGATGGTGCCGGTGCTGCTCGCGCCGCCGCCCTGGGCGGCAACGGTACTGGGAATGAACAGGCCGATGGCCAGGACGGCCACCAGGCTCCAAACGGTCTTTCGGGTCATGTGGGAAAAGCCTCCGGGAGTTACGCAGTTGGTGGTGCAAGACAAGAGGACAAGCCCTTGTATTCTACGCGCCCGGTATGGTGACCGGGTCGCCTTTCTTGGTGAACACAATCGCCAGGATCTTCGCCGGCTGCGTGGTGCTGGCGTTGCCCGACGTCGAATGCACATCGCCGGGCCCCTCGAACGACTCGAAGAACATCTGCCCCTGCGAAAACACCGCCGGCGCCTGGTCGTTGACCGCGAACCGATACTGCCCTTCGAGCACGTAGCCGATCACGAAGCCCGGGTGGCGGTGCTGGCCCGACGCTTCGCCGGGCGGATAGCTGACCTCGGTGGCCGTCATCTGCCAGCCGTCAAGGTTGACCCTGGGTGCGTCCTTCTGCGCCAGCGGTTTCGACGATGGCGCGGCACCGGCGTCGCGGGTGGCGATCAGTGACGCGGCCAGGCCCATCAGCCCGGCGGTGATGAAGTCTCGGCGGTCGCTCATGCTGGTCCTCCGGCGGCACCGAAGTGCCGCCCTTCTGGCATTACTTGCGGACGACCGTGACCGTCACGGCCGACGGGTATTGCTTCGAGTGGTGCACCACGTTTCTCGCCACCACACCCTTGGCCTCGTCGTAGTTCCTGCCGCCGGTGTTCAGGTTGCGATCGAAACGCGGGAAGTTGCTGCTCGACACCTCGATGCGCAGGCGGTGCCCGGGCGCGAAATAGTTGCTGGTGGTGAGCGGCTGGAGCGTCACCTTGTAGACCTTGTCCTTCTCCATCCACACCAGCGGCTTGTCGTAGCCCTCGCGGTAGCGCATCCGCTGGATGGATTCGTCGAGGTTGAACGCCCGGCCGTCGGGATAGACATCGAGCACCTTGACAGTGAAGTCGGTGTCCCTGGCGTCTGACGACACGTAGAGCGTCGGCGTGATCGGCCCGCTGACCTCGAGGCCGTCCTTGAACGGCTCCGAGGTGTAAACCAGGATGTCGTACCGCGACTCCATCTTCCGTTGATCGAACGACCCCGCGGTGATGGCATTGCCGGTGCAGCAGACGTTGCCGCCGTAGGACGGCACCGGGTTCATCGGGTCGTAGGTGAAGGCATCCGGCTTGTTCGCATCCGGCGGCGTCGAGGCCAGCAGCCCGTCGCCGTTCAGCGAGTTGGCGCCGCCGCCGCTCGACAGGTGGAACGTCATCGGCTGGGCGCCGGCCGGCGGCCACACCTCCGAGGTCTGCCACTTGTTGCTGCCCATCGTGAAGTAGGTGACCTTCGCCTGCTTCTCGATGCGGCCATTGGCATCACCCTTCAGGAACTTGTCGAAGAAGCCGTAGACCAGTTCGTTGTAGTCGAGACGCGCGTCGCCCATGCTGCGCTCGCCGACCACGGTGTTCTCGGTGGCGCGGGTAAAGGAGCAATGCGCCACCGGGGCGATCACCGCCCACTGCTGGTTGGCGACTTCGCCCTTCGCCGTGCGCCGCACCTGGTTGAACATCTCGAGGTTGGGGCCCACCGAGACGTCGTACCAGGACATGAACCAGAGGCCGGGCACGTTGAGGGCCATGTCGTCGTGCCACAGGCCGCCCTTGCGCCACGCGTCTGAGGCGGGTTCGCGCTGCTGCATCATGCCGCCGGTTTCCACCGGCATGCGGTCGGCGAAGATCCCGCGCGGGCCGCCGACGTTCTTTATGATGTCCTGCGTCGGCAGGTGCCACAGCGCCTTGTCCCAGTCCACCGGCGGCATCCGCGGCGCCAGGTCGAACAGCCGCGACGCCGCGATCAGCTCTTCCCGCGGCGTGTCTTTCGGGAACATCGGCCGCACCTGGTTCTGCTCGCCGTAGATCCAGGTGATGAAGAGCATCTGCATGGCGCCGCCGCGGTACCAGTTGCCCTGCTCCCAATACGGACCGACCTTGCCGACGCCGGCGCCGAAGCCCTGCACGTTCATGGCGGCAAAGCCGGGATGCCCGAGCGACGCCACCGCCGGCTGCCACTCCGCGGTGGATGAACACCCGGTGGTGCCGAGCTTGCCGTTGGACCACGGCTGCTTGGTGAGGTAGTCAATCGTCTCGTAACCGTCGGTGATGGGCGCGCCGAGGATGTCGTAGTTGCCCTCGGAGAAGAAATGACCGCGCTCGTTCTGCCCAACGTACGCGTAGCCGCGCTTGACCGCTGCCAGAATCGTGCTCATGTCGGCCGGCACGCCGTTGCGGACATCCCAGAAGTTGAAGTTGTAAGGGGTCTTGACGAAAACGATTGGCACCTTGCCCGCGGCATTCTTCGGCCGGTAGATGTCGGTGGCGAGCCGCACGCCGTCCCTCATCGGGATCATCACGCGCCGTTCGACGACGGTGATGCTCTGGAGTTCGGCTTCGAGATCCTTCCGTCGTTGCTGTTCGGCGGGTGTGAGGGTGCCCTGCTGCGCTGGCAGGGCGATGCTGAGAAGAACGAGCGTGGCGACGAGCGCCCCTGTGAATCGATGGAACGAAGTCATGCTGGCCGTCCTCTGATGATGTGACTGCCGGCAAGTATAGGCCATCACCCATGGTCAGTGGCGTGAGGCCGTGCCATGCGTTCGGGGCGGACCCATTCGTCAAACTGCCGAGTCGTGACGTGTCCTGACGCGATGGCGGCGTCGCGCAAGGCGAGGCCCTGGCGGTGGGCCGCGAGCGCGATCGCCGCCGCGCGCTCGTAGCCGATATGCGGGGTGAGCGCGGTGACCAGCATGAGTGACTGTTCCAGGTGCTCGCGGATGCGCGCCTCGTCGGCTTCGAGCCCGCGGGCGCAGAACGTCTCGAACGAGGTCGCGGCATCGGCCAGCAGCGCGATCGACTCGAGCACGTTGTGCAGGATCACCGGCTTGAACACGTTCAGCTGAAACTGGCCCTGCGAGTTGGCGAAGGCGACGGCGGCGTCGTTGCCGTGCACGTGCACGGCCACCATGGTCAGGGCCTCGCACTGGGTCGGGTTGATCTTGCCCGGCATGATCGACGAGCCCGGCTCGTTTTCAGGCAGCCGCAACTCGCCGATGCCGGCGCGCGGGCCCGAGGCGTAGAGGCGGACGTCGTTCGCCATCTTCATCAGCGCCCCGGCCAGGCCGCGCAGCGCGCCGCTGGTGGCGGCCATGGCGTCGTGGCTCGAGAGCGCCGCGACGTGGTTGCGGGTCTCGTGAAACGGCAGGCCGGTGTCTTCGGCGAGGCACCGCGACGCGGTGGCGCCGAACTTCGGATGCGCGTTCAATCCGGTGCCGACGGCCGTGGCTCCCAGGGCGAGCGCATGCAGGCCGGGCAGTGTGGCGGTGACGCCGGCCAGCGTGTCGTCGATCTGCGCGACCCAGCCGCCGACGACATCCCCGAGTGAAATCGGCACCGCGTCCTGCAGGTGGGTGCGGCCGACGATGACGATGCGCTCGAAGTCGCGCGCCTTCTTCGCCAGCGTGTCGCGCAGCGCGGTGACGGCCGGCACGAGGCGGTGCACGACCTGCTCGGTGGTGGCGAGATGCATGACGACGGGAAAGCCGTCGTTCGACGATTGTCCGCGATTGACGTGATCGTTCGGGTGCACCGGCGCGTGCGAACCGAGAGGCGCGCCGGCGAGTTGATTGGCGCGGTTGGCAATCACCTCGTTGGCGTTCATGTTGGTCTGGGTGCCCGAACCGGTCTGGAACACCACCAGTGGGAACTCGGCGTCCAGCGCGCCGGCGATCACTTCGTCCGCGGCGCGCGCGATCAACGCACCTCGCTCCGCTGACAACTCGCCCAGTTCGACATTGGCGCGCGCGGCGGCCCTTTTGAGCAACCCGAGGGCGCGAATCACCGGACGGGTCCACGTCAACCGCTCCACGCCGATGGCGAAGTGATGGCGCGACCGCTCCGTCTGCGCGCCCCATAACCGCTCAGCTGGCACCTCGACCGGTCCGAGAGCATCGTGTTCGGTGCGAGTCATAGCAACCATTGTGAACTATTCGGCAGGTGACCTCACCCTTCGAGGGCGGCGCGCACCGCGGCGAGCGCGGCCCCGCCGAAGCGGACTTGACGGCGTTTGGCCGCGAAGGCGGACACCTTGATAGAATGGAGGGATGCCCGCACTGATGGAAGCCATCGAGATCAAGCGCAAGGCGTACTTCGAGTACGAGAACGCCCCGTATCACTGCCTGGACGTGGAGGTGTCAAAGCCCACGGCCCGCGGCGGCCAGACGCTGGTGCGGCTGAAGATGCGCAACCTGCTTACCCGCGCCGTCTTCGACAAGACCTTCAAGGCCGGGGAGAAGTTCGCCGAGCCCGACCTGGTGATGTCGTCGGCGACCTTCAGCTACGCCGATGCCGACGGCTTCCACTTCATGGACCAGGGAACGTTCGAGACGCACACCCTCAGCGCCGACATCCTCGGCGAGGACCGCGGGCTGCTGGTGGACAACGTCGAAGTGCAGATTCACCGCTACAACGGCCAGCCGATCGGCATCGTCTTTCCGCCGCACGTCGAGCTGAAGGTGGCGTCCACCGAGATGGGCGTGCGCGGCAACACCGCGAGCGGCAGCGTGACCAAGCCGGCGGTGCTCGAGACCGGCCTCGAGATCCAGGTCCCACTGTTCATCAAGGAAGGCGAGCTCGTGAAGGTCCACACCGAAACACGGGCATTCGCCGGCCGAGCGTAGTCCTTCGCTGATTTGGTGATTTGGTGATTTGGTGATTTGCCCTCTGCTCAGAGCCGGAGCAGCAGCCCGATCGACGCGCGGGTGTAGCTGATGCGGCGGCCCACGTGGGCCAGCGAGCCGTCATCGCCCGTGAAGCTGTGGACGTGGCGCACGTCGAAGCGGACCCCGACGATGTTGGTCAGCAGGCCCTGCGCGCCGATGCCGATCTTGTAGGCCGGCACCGTTCGGCGAACGACCAGGACCTCCAGCAGGTCGTTGGACTGCGCGTTGATCAACCCCACCCCACCGACGATGTAAGGGCGCAAGCCGCCGCGGGTGACCGCGGCGGGCAGCGCCGCGATCACGCCCCCGGTGAGATCCAACACGTAGCTGCCCGGCTTGACCAGCGGCAAGCTCGAGTCGCGTTCGAAATAGCCCGGCACGTAGCCGAAGTCGGCCTCGTAGCCGAGCACGCCGTCGCCCAGCACGATGATCGAGCCGCCCATGGTGAAGGCCTTCTTCGCCGCGGCCAATTCGAGATCGACGATCGACGTGCCGCCGCCGAACTTCATGCCCATGAAGGGCGTGGCGAAGATCTCCTGGGCGCGCGCGGGCGCGGCCAGGGCAAAGAGCAGAATCCCGAGGACTGTCGCGTAGCGGAGGGCAGACGGCGGCATGCGGCGGCAGTCGCAGTCTAGATGAAGAGGCGCAGGAAGATCTTCACAAACGGCGAGTTGGCCACGTTGCCCTGCTCGAGGTTGTAGCCGGCGGCGAGGCCGCCGCTGTTGGCGAGCAGGATCAGGGTGAGGCGCTTGGACGGCATCTTGAGGATCAGGGCCGACGCCGCATCCGGAATGTGACCGAAGCTCCAGACCAGCCGCTCTCTGGACGAGGTCTGCACGAACCAGCCGAGGCCGGTGGGCATGGTCAGACCGTTGAAGGTGGCGCCGGTCCACATCTGGTTCAGCGTGCTGGAGCTGAGGGGCACCCCGTTGTCGAGGGCCGCCTCGAAGCTGGCCAGGTCCCGGGCCGTGGAGACCATGCCGCCGGCGGCATCCAGTCCGTACGACGGGTATTCGGACTTCACGGCGTGACCGGACCGATCGATGCGATACGGGACCGCCACCCTCGCGAGCTGGCTGTTGTAGCGCGCGAGGCGGGCCGCGTCGAACAGGTTGCGGGCCGCCTGCCCTTCGGGCCGGCCCAGGTCGAGGCCTGGAACGGACGACGTCATGGCCAGACGCTCGAGGATTTCCTCGGCGGCGGCGACGCGGAACGGCTGCCTGGTGCACGCCTCGACCACCGGCGTGAGTGCGGTGAACCTGGCGGCGTCGTAGTTGAAGCGACCTTCGGAGGCATGGGCCAGCACGTGCCTCACCGAGGCATCGTCCGGGAAGGTGGGCACCCACCGGCGGATGCCGGTATCCACCTCGTCCACCCCCAACTGGCGCCGATCGGTGCAGATGCCAATGAGCACGCCGGTCATGGCCTGCGTCACGCCGCCAATGGGATAGGGCGTGTCCGGCCTGGCGGCAATCTTGTTTTCCACGTCCGCGTAGCCGTAACCCCGTTCCCATTCGACACGGCTGTTTCGCACGATCAGGGCCGACAGGCCGGGCATGCCGATCTGCTGGGCGAGCGGCTCGAGGTAGCGCTCGAAGATCTGGTAGGGCAACTCCTGGGCAGACCCCGCCGGAGCCAACAAAATGCTGGCGCCAATGGCCGCGATGACCGAAAATAGGCGGAGTTTCATTAAGTTTTCTAGTTGATCCGGATCATATCAGCCCCAATCGGTCGAATCCTGTGTTAAAGTTTGGCCGAATCTCGATTAGGTGATGAACCGAACCCGTCCGTACTTCGTCCGAAATCTGGTCCGCGCGGCCTGTCTGCTGAGCTTGCTGGCGGTGTCTGCGGCCCCGGTGTCGGCCCAGGAGACCCTTCGCGTGCGGCCGCTCGTGCGCGACGGACGGGTGCTGGTCACCTTCACTCTTGATGGCGGGCTCACCGACGAAATGAAGGCGGTGGTCCAGAGCGGCCTCCGCACCGTGTTCACCTACACGGTCGAACTCAAGCTCAAGGTGCCGGCGTGGGTGGATCGCACCGTGGCCTCGGCCGTGGTCTCGACCAGCGTGGACTTCGACAACCTCACCCGCCGCCACACGATTTCCCAGGCCCTCAACGGCCGCGTCGAAGGCTCGTTCGTGGTGGAAGACCCGGCGCAGGTCGCGCAGATGGTCACCAACTTCGACCGCCTGCCGCTGTTCGACACCAAGCTCCTCGAAGCCAACCGCGAATACTACGTGCTGGTCCGCGCCGACGCCCGTCCGCGCAGCACCGCGGGGCTCTGGCCCTGGTCCGGCACGGCCAGCGGCTCGGCCAAGTTCACGTTCCTCAAGTAGCTAACCGCCCGACACACCACGTGTCACGCCTGGTCTATTCAACTGACCTCGGCCGCACCTGCCCGAAGTGCGGCTGGCCGGCCGGCAATTGCCAGTGCAGCAAGAACAAGTCTGGCGCCGATCAGCCGGTGCCGCCGCGCGTGGTCGCCAAGATGCGGCTCGAGAAAGCCGGCCGTGGCGGTAAGTCGGTCACGGTGGTTTACGACCTGCCGAGAAACGCCGCGTTCCTAAAAGAGCTCTGTGGAGAGTTAAAGCGCGCCTGCGGGACCGGCGGCGCCGTGCGTGACGACACCGTGGAGATCCAGGGCGATCTGCGCGAGCGCGTGCGCGAGGTGCTGCAGAAGAAGGGCTACGCGATCAAGGGCGGCTAGCGTTCCTTCACGGCGGCGATCGATTCCACTTGAATGATCTTGCCCGTCGCATCCAGCGTGCCGATTACGGCGACCTTCTGCGCGGCGAAGCGTTCCGCGAGTTTCTGGTCACTCAGCGTGTAGACGTTCTTTCCTTCTTCCAAGACGTAGGCGGAGCCGTGGTACACGGCGCACGCCCTGGCGCATTCCGCGTCGGTCTCACCCATCCGCATCCGGGCGTGGCCGCCCTGCGTGCATTCGGTGTCGGTGATGATGCCGGTGAATGTCGCCGGCGGGACGGCCAGTAACGTCCCGCCGACGACAAGACTCAGGAGAAGCGTCCGCATGAATCGGTGCGGATTACTCTCCGGGGGTCATGAGGTGGGCGGTCGAGGTGCCCGCGTTCATGATCCACACGCCGCCCATCTTGTTGTTGTCGGGGATGCTGGTGGAGGCCGTCGTCGCGCCCGGCAGCGCAATGGTCATGTGGTGGCGCTGGTGTTCCATGTCGGGGCCCATCACGTGGTACCACACCGAGGCGTACTCCGGCTTGACGCGAGTGCCATTGGCTTCCGCCGCGTCGAGCGCGGCCTGGCGCTTGGCGCGGTCGGGCTCGGCCTCGAACTTCAGGTTCTGCGCCACGCGATCCAGGTTGGCGATGCTGGTGCACTCGATCATCACCGGCTGCTGGCCGGGCATGATCGACTTGTCGAAACAGACCAGGCGGTTGGTGCCCTTGCGGAGCGTCTCGTAGGTGTAGTCGGCCTTCCACTTGATGACCGTGGCGCCGTCCTTCAACGGGGCCGGGGCGGCGAGCAGGGCCTTCTCGATTTCAGGGGACGTTTGCGTGGCGGCGTGGGCGTAGACGCTGGCCACCACGGCCAGCACACCAAGGGTAATCGGAACAAAACGTTTCATAGGTAACCTCAGGTCGTTGGATGCAGTTCGCGGACGGTCGTTTCGGCGCCTCGAAAGTATAGCCGCGAACGACTGGGGGCTACGGCGAGTCAGCGGCCGTTCGTCCCAGACCATTGCCCGCGCCCGGTCCGGCGGATTGAGCTCGAAGAAACGCCGCGAGCGTTTCCGCGACCAGGGCCTCCCCCGCCTCATTGAGGTGAGACTCGTCCGGAAAGTACACGTTCTCGCCAATGGCGGCCCGGGCGGTGAGGGCGGGGGTCAGGTCGAGAAACGGGATGCCGGCCTCGGCGCACAACCGCTCCATCAGCTGGTTCTGGGCGAAGCGGTTGGCGAGCATCCGGTCGACGTTGACGCTGCGGCCGAAGGTCTCCAGGCTGAAGCCGAACGCCGATTGCATGGCGTCTTTCGACATCGCCGCTTCCACGAGCGGCAGGTAGGCCTGGCTCTTGAACGGCACGAACATGACGACGAACGTCGCGCCGAACGAACGCGACACGGCCTGCATCTCCTTGATGGCGTCACTGGTCAATCGCCAGCCGGGCCTGGCGGCCAGTTCGTCCCGCGAGAAGTTCAGGGTGTTGAGGTAGGGCGGCATGAAGGCCCACCGCAGCCGCCGGCCCGCCACCGGCAGATCGAACCAGCCGCGGTCGAACGCCGGAGCCGCGGGGTCGGGCGGTTCGATCGGCGGCACCGGTGCGGGCGCCGCCGCCACCACGGTGCCCTGATGCGCGCCGAGCGAGCGGATTCCGGCACGGAGCGCGCTGACGACGAACCACGTCTCGGCGCGGCTGATAACGTCCTTGATGCGCCAACCCTGCCGGGCGCGCGTGATCGTGCCGCCCGACCGTTGAAAAGCGTCGAACGCCTCCGCGTCGAAGATGTCGTTGCCGGCAAAAAACGCGAGTACGACGGTGCGCGGGCGATGGGGCGCGACGACGTCCTTCAGCACCAGCAGTTCCTGTTGCGGTCCGAAGCCGGCCGTGCCGTAGTTCTGCACCGGCACGCCCAGCGTGTCCTCGAGCCGCGCCGGCCACGAGGCCCCTCCCGCCATGGTCATCGCGTCGGTGAACGAATCGCCCAGCGCGGCGATGTCGAAGCGATCGCGGACGGCGTCGTTGCGAAAGCCCTCGGCATCGGTGTGAAACGAGAACTTGTGCAGCGAGCCTGGGCGCGACGACGGCGCGATGAACCCCATCCGCACGATGTCGCCGTCGCGCCATTCGTTCAGCGTGTCAACGCTGGCGCGCAGGCGGCGTCCGTAGCGCGGCGAGTCCACCCAGTGGGGATCGCGATTGACCTCGCCGAGATCGTGGCGCTCGGCGACGATGCCGTTCGGCAGGCGATCGCCGAGGGCGCGCAGGACAACCTCGGCGACGAGGAGCGCCACTAGGATGCTCACGGTGGCCGCCGCGCCCTTGAGCAGCGTCAGATGGCTCACGCCAAGGAACGATGGCGGGTGTTGTCCCCGGCGGGTCCATGCCAGCCGGCACAGGATCAGCAGCGCCACCGCCCACACGTACGGCCACAGCGGCAGGTTGCGAACGACCCGCGGGTCCACCCAGGTGAGCGGACCATCGCTCACCAGCTCGATGGTGCCGGTGCCGGTGGGATACGCGCACGCGATCGCGGCCGGGCCGTCCACGGTGCCCTGGGCGAGCACCTTGCGGGAGCCCCCCTGGCGCCACTCGATCGCATACGTCGAGCGCGCGGCGGGACGGAGGCCGATGTGGATGGTCGAGTCCTGCCCAACCTCGGTAACAAAGGCCACACGATCCGCCCCGCGGGTCACGATGAGCGGGACCACCCGGTCGCCTTCGATGCCAAACTGCTGGGCTGCGGCTGAAGCGCCGGCGGCAGCCCGGTGGTCGAGAAACAGCCGGAATGTGGGCGAATAGGCCCAGTCTTTTGCGATGAGAAGCAGCACCGCGATGAGCGTCGCGAGCAGCGCGCGCAGAATCCATGATCGGGGGGGCGTCTCTATCCTCATCGATGGATGACCGCCATTGCAGGAGTTGTTCCACATGAAACCAAGGCAGACGACATCGCTCGACCGAGCCCGGGACGCTGGTGGTCAGGAGCGGCGTCGAGGAGCGCGACTGGCGCCTGGCGGTGTCGAAGACACGACGGCGCGCTACGTAAACGCCGCGGCGCGCCGCAACAGATCCTCCAGGCCCGGTTCCTGCTGGTTGCGCGGCTTGCCCGGGTGGATGACGGAGACCTGGCAGCTCTCCGCGGCTTCGATGAGCTGCGCGTAGGTGCCGGCGGTGACGTCGGCGATGTACGCCTGCTTGTTGTGGTCGTAGGCGAACATCTTGCTGTTAATGGTCGTGCACTCGTTGCAGGTGGAGCAGCGCACCGTCTCGATGTAGGCCTCGTCCGGCGATCGGCCCGGTTCCTGCACCGCCGGCGCGGTCACCACCACCGGACCAGCCGCGGCCGGC
This sequence comes from Vicinamibacterales bacterium, assembly GCA_041659285.1. Lineage (NCBI taxonomy): Bacteria > Pseudomonadati > Acidobacteriota > Vicinamibacteria > Vicinamibacterales > Vicinamibacterales bacterium. The sequence goes on from JBAZYO010000002.1 coordinate 499,887, forward strand.
ACCGCCGCCGGCGCGGCCGGCACCGCCGCCTCCTGCTGCGCGCGCTCTTCCCACGCCCTGCGCTCGCGCGCGAGCAGCGCCTCCGCGTGCGAGTTGTGAATCCCGCCGAGCTCCTGCAGGCTGTGCCACATCTCGCGGCAACGGCGCGCTTCCCTGATCAACCGTTCGTCGACGATCACCTTGTGCAGCGTGTTGTCGCCATCGACCATCAACAGGCTGGGGACGGTGTCGGGCAACCCCTTGCGCTCGCGCGAGAGCGACTCGTCCACTGGGACCAGGTGGCCGTTCCACTGCGCCCGCGGCACCCCCGCCAGGTGCCGGGCGTAGCGACGGTCGCTGGCGACGAAATCGACCACCGTGAAGGCCAGATCCTCCGACACCCGCTGGTGCTGTTCGTCCTCGTAGGCGAAGCGCTGGATCGGCCAATCGAGATCCCGCTGCGGGTTGGCTTCGAGACAGAAGCGCGCCGCCCAATTGGTGCCCGCCGACGGGTCGTAGACAAACGCCGGGAACGCGCGCGATTCCATCGCCGCCGCCGCCACCAGGTACGGCGGCTGGCCGGACGCCGCTCCGCTCGCGCCGGAAAAGACGCTGAACAGCGCGGGCCCGCGGCATTGGAGCCCGCGCAGCAGGTGCTCGCGGAACTGGAACAGGTTCGAGCTGGTCGACTGCAGCACGTAGACGTCGTTGAGGCCCATCGCCATGCTGGCGAGCTGCCGATTGCGCATGCCGGCGGTCAGGGCGCCTTGCCCGTCCGGCGACTCCTCGAGAATGTCGTCGATCTGCAGCAGGACCTTGATCGGCACACCGGAGGAGAGTATCTCCATGAGGCGCGCGTGTTCGGCCGCCGGCAGCCGGCCGGCGTTGAGGCACACCAGGTAGTCCGGGAACCCGGCCAGGTCTTGCGGATCGAGCCCGTTCGCGCCGAACTCGTCGAACAGCGCGTCGTGCCTGGACTCCCGGTATTGTCCGTCGATCTCGAGCTCGGCGATGGCGATCGCCTTGGCGAGGGCGATCACGGCCGGCATCCGCTTGCGGTAGGCGTCGAGCGCCTCGCTGCAGCTGCCGAACACAAACGAGTAGGGCTCGCCATCCGGATCCAGGCCGGCGCCGGACTCGGGCAGGAACGCCCGCGACGTCAGCACCGCGAGCTGGTGGTAGATCCGCTTGCGGCGCCCTTCCGGAAACCCGTCGCCCGCTCCCGCGCTGCCCAGCACGCGGGACATCGCGTTGAAGTCGAAGGCATCGCTGAACCCGGTGCCGACCGAGGCCTCCAGGTGCGACGCATCGCGGCGCGCGGTCGATCGCTCGAAGTCGGCCTTGAGGATGTCCGACAGCTTGAGCACGAGCCGATCGAGTTTCTGGTGGAAGGCCGTGGCCCTGTGCGCCTGCACCGCGCTGAAGGCATGACGCAGCAGGCGCGCCGGCAGGGCCGCGTCGCAATCGGCGACCTCGCCGTCAACCGCGATCGCGGCGCGGAGGCGCCGGAGGCTGTCACCGAGAGATGGCTCAGCATCCCGTTCCAGCCAGCTTGTGGCCCCGTCCCACAGCGACGACAGTGGGCCCGTCGCGCCACTCGAAACAAGCGCCCGCAGGTCCCGTTCGATCCGCAGGCCGTGCTGGCGGATGCGATCGCCGTGAATGCCCTCCGCCGTGGCGGCGAGCGCCTCGTCCATGAGGCCGGAGAGCGACTGCACGAACGGACCATCCGGACGATTGGCGACGAGCACCAACGGGAAGTCGTAGCGCAGCTCGGCGAGCTCGCGGTACCCGGCAAACAGCGCCGGGCGCAGGTCGAGCCCCTCGACCGAGTCCAGGTGCTCACTCGAACGGCTGCCGGTCAGAAAAAACGCGAGGTGCGAATGAGTCGCCGCTTCCATGGCTACACCAGTACGTCTGCTTCCCGTGGCCACACGGTGTGCTTGTCCAGTTCCGCGTTCAGCCCCGCCCTGGCCACGTCGGCCGTCCGCAGTTTGTCTGAGCGCAGCAGGTCCTCGTAGCACGGCACTTCCGGATTGCGGTACAGGATCCCAACCGGGACCATGTCATGGCTTGAGGCGATCTCGCGCGCCCGGTTGATGTCGGACGGGTCGTGTTCCAACTGGTTCTGGTAGACCTTGGCCAGGCCCGCGCGCAGTGGCAGGCCGTTGGCGTGATGAAGCAACTGCACCCGGTTGGGATCGTGCAGCCACGGTTCGAGGGTCTTCGGCATCCACTCCGGGCAGCGCTGGATGATGCGCACGAACGACAGGCCCTTGTGGTGATAGGCCGCGGTCACGATGTCGAACAGCACCTCCGGCACCCAGTCCACCGCCTGCGCCACGAACGACACATTCTGCACGCCGAGCGTGACCGTCAGGGGATTCAACGCCTCCAGGTAGCTGCCGCGCGGAGTGGTGTTGGTCTTGGTGCCGATCGGCGAGGTGGGCGACGCCTGTTTCTTGGTGAGGCCGTAGACCTGGTTGTCGTGCAGGAACACCGTGAGGTTCATGTTGTAGCGGATGGCATGGATCCAGTGCGCGGCGCCGATGCTGCAGCAGTCGCCGTCGCCGGTGTTGACGAACACGGTCAGGTCGGGCCGCGCCATCTTCACGCCCTCGGCGATCGGCAGCGCGCGGCCGTGAATGCCGTGGAAGCCGTAGGTCTTCATGTAATGCGGCAGGCGGCTCGAGCAGCCGATCCCGGACACGAACACGGTCTTCTCCGGCCGCAACCCCTCGTCCCGGCATAACCGCTGCACGGCGGCCAGTATGGCGTTGTCGCCGCAGCCGGTGCACCAGCGCGGCACCCCGCTCTGGTAGTCCTCGAGCTCATGGCGCTCGTCGCACATCTGCAGCAGGCATTCGGTCGCGGACATCGTGCTCATGGCGTGGCCACCTTTCCCGGCACCCGTGCCAGCTTCTCGCTGGCGGCCCGGCGGATCGTGCTGGGCCGGATCGGCTGGCCCCTGACTTCACTGAAGCAATCCACGTCCACCAGGTAGCGCGCGCGCAGCAGCATGGCCAGCGCCGAATAGCGGCGGTTGCTGTCGTCGATGATCGCGTCCCCCGGGCGGTCGCTCCAGTTGCTTTCGATCGTCATGACCTGGTCGAAGCCCTGCATGATCTCCTTGATCCCCGGTGGCAGGGGCTGCAGGAACCGCAGGTGCATGGACGACACCTTGTGTCCCTCGGCGCGCAGCGACCCGACCGCCTCCTCGATGGCGCCCCTGGTGCTGCCCCAGCCGATCACCAACAGGTCGCCGGTCGCCTCGCCGACGACCGGCGGCGGCGCCAGCGTCTTCTGCAGCGCCGCCAACTTCAGGCTGCGGGCCCGCAGCGCCTGCTCGTTGCTGTCGGCGTCGTAGGCGACGTGGCTGTCGCGGTCGTGCGCCAGGCCGGTCAGCGTGTGCATGCCACCGGGCTGCCCCGGGATGAACCGGCGGGCGAGGCCGGTGGTGTCGTCCCAGTCGTAGGGCCTGGCCCCCTCGGGCACCGGGCTCTGGTCCACGGGCGGCGCCATCCAGCTGTCGCTGAACACCGGCCGCGGGAACGGCTGCTGCGAGGTGGCCAGGGTGGCGTCCGACAGCACGACGACCACCATGTTGAAGGTCTCGGCGATCCGGCGCGCGGTGATGATGGAGTAGAAACAGTCCTCGATGGTGGCCGGCGCCATCACCACCTTCGGCGCGTCGCCATGGCTGCCGAAGATCGCCGTCAGCAGATCGCCCTGCTCGGTCTTGGTCGGCTGCCCGGTGCTGGGTCCGCCGCGCTGGACGTTCACCACCACCAGCGGGATCTCCCCCATCACGGCCAGCCCGATGCCCTCCTGTTTGAGCGAAAACCCCGGGCCCGACGTGATGGTGACCGCACATTTGCCGGCATAGGACGCGCCGATGGCGAAGGCACAGGCCGCAATCTCGTCTTCCGCCTGGTGCACGATGCCGCCGACCTTCTCGAAGACCTCCGACAGGTAGTGCGAGACCGAGGTGGCGGGCGTGATCGGGTACATCGCGCAGATCTCCATTCCCGAGGCGAGCACACCCAGCGCCAGCGCCGTGTTGCCGTTGACCACGATCTGCGGCTCGGTCGACCGGACCGCGGGAATGTCGTAGCTGAACTCGAGATTGGCGCCCGCCCACCGATGACCCGCTTCGAGCAAGGCGATGTTGGCATCGATGACGCGCTGGTCCTTCTTGCCGAACATCTGCACGACCTGCTCACCGGCGAGTTTCAGATCCAGGCTGTAGATCCGGCACAGCATGCCCAGCGCGAACATGTTCTTGCCGCGCCGCGCATCCGCGACCAGCGTGCGGCACTCCTGCTCCATCGGAATTTCGCGCACCCGGTAGCCCGCGGCCACGAGCCGGTCGTGAGTTTCGACGTAGGCCGCGGCGACCTTCGGGTCGGCGTGGTGGCGCCACATGTCCTCGAGCAGGATGATGCAGTCGGGTTTGAGCTCCCTCGCTCGCACCCGCCCGAGCAGGACCTGCTCGTTGAAGGCGACGACCAGGTCGGTCTCGTCGCCGCCGTTGGTCACCGGCCCCGCGCCGATGCGGATGCGGACGCCGCTGGCGCCGGCCACGCTGCGCGCCGGCGGCCGGATCTCGGCCGGGATGATCTCCGTGGTCCAGACGCCGTTGCCCATCTGCGCCGCGATCGCGCCCAGCGACTGGCCGCACTTCTGCGCGCCCTCACCGGAATCGCTGATGATCTCGACAATGTGCTCTGTCAGCGTGATCGCCGCCACTTCTCACCTCACGACTCTGAACTTCTCACCGCACCACGACGCGCGCGAAATTACGTTCCCGCGTGTCGATGCCGAATAACGTGACGGCCTCGCCCCGGTCCTGGTCCCGATAGGGGCGCCCGGGATCGCGGATGCCGAGGTAGGCCTTCATGCTGCGCGCCGCCAGGCGGCCCGCGCCCATGGCTTCGATCACGGTCGCCGCGCCGGTGACGATGTCGCCGCCGGCGAACACTCCGGCTACCGATGTCGCGAGGGTCCCGTCGGTGGCAATATAGCCTCGCGGGTCGAGCGCCAGCGAGGATGTCTGGCCCATGATCGGATTGGCATTGGTGCCGATCGCGTAGACAATCAGGTCGGCTTCGAAGTCGAACTCGCTGCCGGCCACCGGAACCGGACGGCGCCGGCCCGACTGGTCGGGCTCGCCAAGTTCCATGCGCACGCAGCGCATGCCGCGCACGTTGCCGCTGCCGTCGTCCAGGATCGACACCGGGCTCGTCAGCCAGTGGAACTCGATCCCTTCCTGTTCGGCATGATGCAGTTCCTCCGCCCGGGCCGGCGCCTCCGCCCGCGAGCGGCGGTAGATGCAGTGCACCTCCTTCGCGCCCAGCCGGAGGGCCACCCGCATGGCGTCCATCGCGGTGTTGCCCGCGCCGACCACGGCGACCCGGTGCCCAATCGGCATGGGCGTGTCGAAGCTGGAGTCGCGGGCGCGCATCAGGTTGCAGCGCGTCAGCAGCTCGTTGGCCGAGAGCACGCCGTTCAGCGAATCCCCCGGGATCCCGAGCATCGTCGGATAGCCGGCGCCGACGCCGACGAACACCGCGTGGAAACCCATCTCATCGATCATCTGCTCGATGGTGAACAGGCGCCCGACCAGCGTGTTGCATTCGAAGGTGACCCCGAGCTTCTTCAGGTTTTCGATCTCGGCGTCGATCACCGCGTTGGGGAGCCGGAAGTCCGGAATGCCGTACTTCAGCACGCCGCCCGCTTCATGGAAGGCTTCGTAGACGGTGACCTCGCACCCGGCCTTGGCCATGTCCGCCGCGCACGCCATGCCCGCCGGCCCCGATCCGACGATGCCGACCTTGAACCGGCCCGGCTCGATGTGTGGAATGTTGACCCAGCCTTCCTTGATCGCGGTGTCGCCGACGAACCGCTCGAGCCGGCCGATGGCGACCGCCTCCAGCGATGCGCCCACCGTGCACGAGCCTTCGCACTGGCTCTCCTGCGGACAGACGCGGCCGCAAACCGACGGCAGCAGGTTGGTGGCGGTGATGACATCGTAGGCGCCGCGCAGGTTGCGTTCGCCGATCTGCTTGATGAACGCGGGGATGTTGATGCCGACCGGGCAGCCGGCGATGCAGGGCTCGTCCGGGCAGTGCAGGCAACGCTCCGATTCGCGGAACGCCTCGTCGAGGGTGTAGCCACAGGCCACTTCCTCGAAGTTCCTCGCCCGGGCCTTTGGATCCTGCTCGCGCATCGGCGTGCGCGCCTGTGGAATGCTGCGAATCGTCCGTTTCGTCGCCATCCGGCTCCCCGCTATCCGCCCAGTGCGTCGTTGTCTGGCAGTTCGAGCAGATCGCTCTGCTCGGCGCTGCCGCGGGCCAGCGCGTCGAGGGCGCTCGGACCGACCTGCCTGGTCATGCGGCAGCTCTCGGACCAACGCTCCTGCGCGGCCTGCTCCACCGTCGTGTAGCGCCGCAGCCGGACCATCAAGTCGTCGAAATCGACCTGGTGGCCGTCGAAGTCCGGGCCGTCGACACACGCGAACTTCACCTGCCCGCCGACCTTGACCCGGCACCCGCCGCACATCCCGGTCCCGTCCACCATGATCGGGTTGACGCTGACGATGGTCTTGATCTGGCGCGCGCGGGTCGCATCGGCGCACGCCTTCATCATCACGGGCGGGCCGATGGCGACGACTTCGTCGATGTCGGCGTGGCGCTCGAGCGCCACCTTGATGCCGTCGGTGATCAGGCCCTTGATCCCCGCCGAGCCGTCGTTCGTGCACAGGATGAGTTCATCGCAACACGCGGCGAACTTGTCCTTCCAGAATACGAGGCTTTTGGTGCGGAACCCGAGGACCGCAATCACGTACGCGCCGCTGTCCTTGAAGCCCCGCGCCTGCGGAAAGATCGGTGCGACGCCCAGGCCGCCGCCCACGCACACCACCTTTTTCGCCTTGGTGGTCGGGCTGGGAATGCCCATCGGGCCGACCATCGCGTGGAGGGACGTCCCCACCCGGCATTCCTGCTGCATTTGCCTGGTGGTCTTACCGACGGCTTGAATGACCAGAGTGACGGTGCCCGCGGCGCGGTCAAAATCCGCAATGGTGAGCGGGATCCGCTCGCCGTGGGCGTTGAGCATGACGATGACGAACTGCCCGGGCCTGGCCGCCTTGGCCATCAGGGGATGGCGTACTTCAAGGAGGTAAGTGACGTCGGAGAAGTCCTCGCGTGCCACGATCTCGAAGTTGGCCATGGGACCCGCCTCTGCCTCCAGCATACGCCTGTGGGCGATGGCGTGTCATGGCGTGTCACAGATGAAGGGCCTTGACTCTGGGTCGCCGACCGCGCGCGCGCAGCGCATGCCAGAGATCCCACTTCGCTTGCAGCGTCAGCCAGATCTGCGCGTCCCAGCGCGTCAAGCCCTCCAGGAGCAGCGCGGTGTCGGCGCTGCCCCCCCGGCGCCCCTTGATGATCGAGTTGAGACGCTGGAACGGAATATTCATCCGGCGGGCAGCCTCGACCTGCGACACGTCGAGCGGCTCGAGGAACTCCTTGAGCAGCATTTCGCCGGGATGGGTGGGTGGACGATGGGTCGGCAGCATCGCAATACTCCTCAGTGGTAGTCGGCGCACCGCACGTCGCAGGCGTGCTCTCCCTCGAATCGAAAGATGATCCGATACTGATCGTTGACGCGAATGGCGTGGAATCCGGCCAGATCATCGACCAGGCGGTGGAGCCGTTTCCGCGGTGGCACTCGCAAGTTGTCGAGCTTCGTCACCACGTCGATCTGATCCAGCTTGCGCTGGATGACCGGCCAGATGGCTCGAGGAATCCTCCGGGCGGCTTTGCTGTTGACGCCGTTCCAGATGTCCCTGGTCGACTCGTCGGCCAACGACCGGATCATACGCAGATCACTGTCGCACACATAGCGTGCTAGGTGCCGACCGTGGGCGCCCGGTAGCGATCGAACCTGCGACCCCCGGCTTAGAAGGGCGCTTTTGACATACTCCCGTATGGTTCGTGGTCACCGCGCCTGTCCAAATCAGCAATGAATACGGGCGCAAACCGACAGATCGTCCAGGGGTGCATACGTTTTGCAGATCCTCGGTTCGACCGGCAAGTCGGGAGGTGCTCAATGTCTCAGCAGACGATTTCCACCGCACTCGTTCGACGTGTTCGTTATCAGCCACCATCGAAGACTACTGACTATTGCGACGAGAGGGTGCCGGGGTTTGTCCTGCGGGCGCGTCGTGTCTCGCCGCGAAGATCTGGACGCCTGGCAGGAACGTCACCTTGAGCAGGTCGGCCCAGTTCGCGACATGTCGTCGCCGGACCGCCAGCAGAGTGACCAAGAGATGGCGGCCGACTCCGCAGCGGCCCGTCCCTAACCCGGTGCAGCGCTCAGAGGAATGGACCGTCGAGCGTCGGTGACTGCGAGACAGACGCTTTGGGACAGGAACGCACCGAACCTTTGCTCCAGTTCCTCGAGCGTGGTCCACTGGTCGAGTTCCAAGGACTGCGTCTGCGTGGGCTCCTTCGGATCCTTTGGTAGGAGCGTCTCGCTGGTAGGTGCGAGCCAATCGCGAACGTCCTCAGGAATTCCCAGCGCTGAGAATTCCGGTGGTGGATCGTCACGCAAGGTTCCCCCATGGAATACACTCTGGCGATGTTTGGAGACGTCGTGATTGTCGGTTACGAATCGAATCAGCTCCGCCTCCTTGACCCACTCGGCCTGAAAGGTCGGAAAGAGGCGGCCGTAGCCAGGAAGCGCCTTCGGGCCGAAAACGTCTCTGGGCGAAATTCCCTTCAAGGCGTTGCGCGATGAGATATCGCGAAAGGCTTCCCTGTCGACGGCCTGGCCAAGCGCATTAAGGGCGAACACGAGGCACTCCATCGCTGAATCCATGCAGAAAAGGATTACGGCAATGTGATGTTCGCGAGCTTCCAGCGGCACGGGTGGAATCCACGAGTGGAACAGTTCTGAGTGCAAAGCGACGCCATTGGAGCGTGACGTCAGGCCGCGGACACCGGCACGGAACACGAAGGCCCAATTCCCCACGTTGCCCAAGTTCTGAGGCTCGTGAGCGAGCAGGCCGATTCGATCGAGCTGCTCGTCCCAGTCGGCCCCGTTTGGAAGCATGGGTGTACCAGTCCGGAATCTACTTCGTCGGCGCGGAGTGCTGGGCCTTCCAGCGCACGTAATTCCTCAGCTCCTCGGCGCACAGATGCGATTCGAGAGTCGCGAGCGCATCCCAAGTGGTGTCGCGGATGTGAAGTCGGACACCGTCGGCCTCGGAGTCAGCCCTTGCCACCATGCCGCCCTTCTAACTGACTCCCAAGACCACGAATCGACGAATGCCCTCAAGAAGCCGATGACCGTAACTTCTCGCAGAACTCGCGGCGCAGCATTAGTTGATCATAACCGATTGGCCGTGCTGGCGGTGCTCCGACCGCCTGCATGGTCCGGTTGCATTCATGCCATATCTGGCATAGGCTGAACTCGATGAAGCATGCCGCGCCCAAGCCGGTCGTCTGGATGGGCGACTCGTTGGCGCAGCTGCAGGCCTTTCCGCCGGCGGTCCAGGATGAGACCGGGTACGCAATCTACCTGGCACAAGTCGGCGGGAAGCATCCGAAGGCCAAGCCGCTCAAGGGGCTGGGCTCTGGCGTCCTGGAGGTCGTGTCGGACCACCGAGGCGACACGTTTCGCGCGGTGTACACCGTTCGGTTTCAGGACCGGGTGTACGTCCTCCATGCGTTTCAGAAGAAATCCAAGCGGGGCATCGCCACGCCGCAGCCGGACATCGACCTGTTGAAACGGCGCCTCGCACGGGCGGCCGCTCTTGATGCCGCAAGGAGTACTAAGCCATGACATCCAAGAAAGACTACGTAGTGGGAAGCGGCAATGTCTTTGCCGATTTGAAGGTCCCCCGCCCCGAAGAAGCGCTGGCCAAGGCGGAACTCGCGCACAAGATCACGACGCTCATCGAACGTCGCGGCCTGACCCAGGCGGAAGCGGCCAAGCTTCTGGACGTGGATCAACCCAAGATCTCTGCCCTGCGACGCGGACGCCTGTCGGGCTTCTCGCTCGATCGCCTCGTGCGGTTTGTGGTCCTGCTCGGCCACGATGTGGAAATTGTGGTGAAGAAGCGGTCCCGGGGTCAGGCCCGACTGCTCGTCGCGTAGAGACAGCGGGAATCAATGGCCCGCCGAACTGTGCGGCGGCCACGGGTATTCATGACCGGTGAACATCGTCCGATCCTGGCTGCGCCCAACAACCGGTCGGAGCGCGCAGCCCTCTCTTACGAGAGGGGCTACTCGATCCTGAGTGCACGGAGCGGATCGGCGCGGCTCGCCTTCAGCGCCGGCACCACACTAGCTACGCCCAGAGCACCCGAAAGCAGCAATGCCGCGGCCGCAATGGCCACTGGTTCCAGCGCCGAGGTACTGCCGATGAACATGGTGACTGCGCGGGAAATGGCGGCGGTCGCCGCCAGTCCCAGGATGAGGCCGACCGTCGCACTGGCGACGGTCTCCTGCAGAAACTGACGGAGCAAGGAACCGCGCGTCGCGCCAAGCGCCACTCGAATGGCCGTCTCACGTGCGCGCTGGCTGGTGGCATAGGCGACCACGCCATACACTCCGACGCACGCAATCAGGAGCGCCACCATCGCGAAGACACTGATGGCCGACGCGATCACGCGCGGTCCGTCGACGTCATCTGCAACGAGCTGCGTCATCGGCAAGAAGCGCACGAACGCGACCGACGAGTCTGTCGCGCGGACCGCTGTCTCGATTTGCCGATCGAGGTCGGGAATGAAGGCGGCCGTTCGGACCATCCAGGTGGCAGGAAAGGCCCGGTGAGCGATCGACATGACCGGTGGCGGCACCTGCGCCAACGGCACGTAGACGATCGGCGGTGGATCGGCGCCAAGCGCGCTGAATCCGCGCGTCCAGCCGGCACCGGGACGACTCCGAACGTCGGCCACCACGCCGACGATCTCGCGGGGCATATCCCTCATCTGCGGCACCAACGAGATCGACCGGCCGAGAACGTTCGCGTCGCCAAAGTATGTCCGCGCGAAAGCCTCACTCACCACCGCGACTGCTGGGGCGCCCGACCGGTCCTGCTCGTCGAACGCACGTCCCTGGCGGACCGCAATCCGCAACAGCTCGAAATACTCGGGCGTCACGTACCGCCAGTCCACGCTTCGCGCCTGGGCGATCCGTGCCCCGACGGGAGCGTCGAGCGGCATGTTGAGACCGCGCTCGACCGGAACGTGATTTGCCACGGCAACGGAGAGCACGCCTGGCACGTCTCGCACTCGGGCGAGCGCAGCTTCGACGAACTGCGCAACGCGCGCGGGATCCTCGAACGACTTCCCTTGCAGCGACATCTTGCCAACCGTGACATTTGAAGGATCGAAGCCAAGCTCCGCCTGGTACATCTGAGCAATCGTGCGCACGAGCATGCCTGCGAGCACCAGCAGCGCCATGGTGCCCGCCAGCTGTCCTGTCAACAGTCCGCGGCGCCACCACGCCGCCGTCCGCGAACCGCCTTGGCGCGCACCATCCGAGAGTGCACTGCGCAGGTCGACCCGCCGCGCGGCCATAGCGGGCGCGAGACCGAACAACACCGCAACGGCGGCAGTGACGGCGACCGCGAACCCGAGCACGCGGCCGTCCACAATCAGTCGCCGGCCAACCAGAAGTTCTGCGGGCGTGAATTGCGTCAGCACCGGCAAGCTAATTGCGGCGACCGCGACGCCAGCCGCCCCGCCGATAGCAGCGAGCACAAGAGCCTCGGTCAGTAGCTGCTGCACGATCCGACTGCTGCCGCCGCCCAAGGCCATTCGCGTGGCCATCTCGTGTCGTCGTGCCATCGTGCGCAACAGCTGGAGGCCGGCCAGGTTGGTGCACGCGACGGTGACAACCGCTGTCACCGCCACCAACAGCAACAGCATCAACATCAACGGCTCGCGACCGAGGAGTTGGTGCAAGGGCAACCACTGCAGGTTGCGGATGCGGGCGTGCGTGCGTTCTGGTTGCGTAGCCAACAGATCGGCTTTGACGAGGTCGAGGACGGTTGCCGCCTGTTGAACCGTGGCGTCCGGCGCGAGGCGAGCGAGCATTACGTAGTTCAACGAGTTGTCCTGGCTCGATAGGCGGAGGGGCGTCCAGACGTCAGCGGCCGGAATGGAGCGGAACCCCTCGGGCATCACCCCGACGACTTCATGGGGGGTGCCGCCGAGGGTGACAACTTGCCCGATGGTATCGGACCGCCGGGAGAATACGCGCTGCCAGATTTCGTGGCTCACTACTACTGCGCTGGGACCGCCCTCGCTATCTTCGGCCGTCGAGAACCCGCGACCGATCAAGGGTGTCACACCGACAACCTCGAAGAATGCCTGAGAGACGCGGAGGCTCTCGACGTACTCGGCGTGATCACCGACCGCGAGGTTCCAACCGGATCCGTTTCGTTGCGCCGCGACTGTCGCAAACGATCGCAACCGTTCACGTGCCGCATGGAACGTGACGCCATCGACGGACCCACCGTCAGGGGTCGCAAGGGCGAGGACCCGATCAACACCTGGATACGGCAAGGGCACGAACCACACCGCGTTCACAAAGCTGAAGACCGCGGTCAGCGCGCCGACACCCAGCCCCGACATCGCGATGGCAGTGAGCGCAAACGCTGGCGCCCGTCGGATCTGTCGTACCGCGAAGCGGATGTCTTGCCAGCAATGGTCGAGCCGGGGGGGCATCCATACCGCGCGCGCATCCTCCCGGGCTTTCAACTCGTTGCCTAGTGCGCGTCGCGCCTGATCATGTGCCTCCGCGGCGGACGAGCCCGAGCGCTCGAGGTCCTCCTGTGCCATCGCGTGATGAACCCGCAGTTCTTCGGCGACGTCGGCCGCCTGCCCTCGATGCCGGAGCCGTGTCACCAATCGTCGAAGTAGATGTCGCATATGGCCTCACGCGTGCGCGAGCACCTTCCGGATGGCGGCATGCATCCGGTCGTAGGACGCCTGCTCGGTGGCCAATCGCTTACGGCCGGCACGGGTCAGGGTGTAGTAGCGGGCGCGGCGATTGCGATCGGATAATTCCCATTCCGCCTCGACATCGCCGTTCAGCAGGAGCCGTTGTAGGGCGGGGTACAGCGAGCTCTCCCCGACAGCGAGCACGTCACTGGACACCAGCTTCAAGCGCTGCGCGATACCGTATCCGTGGAGTGGAGCCGTCGCCAGCACCCGGAGGATAAGCATGTCTAACGTGCCGGGCAGAAGCCCATCAGGAACACGGCCCATTTGAGTCCTTCCATCGATAATCGATGTATTATCCGCGCGGCGACGCTACGGTCAAGGGAAATCGGGACAACGAGGAGGGCGAACGCCGACAACCACTCGGCTCACAGGCGGTCCTTCAACTGCAAGGTGGCCGTGCGCATAGCGCCTTTTCGGTTGATGCGCAGGACGCACGTCGTCCCGGGACGACTCAGGCGCGCCTTGATTTCGGCGAGCGCCATACCTGTGGCACTGCGACCGTCGATTTCCAGCAGCACGTCTCCTGCTTCCAGGCCCGCCATCGCGCCCGGTGAATCAGGCGCGATGGCCAGAACGGCAAATGCGTCATTTTCCGCGTGTCGAAACTCCACGCCGCTCGCATCGAACTGTTGTCGCTCCGCCAACCGGCCGTTGGATTCGAGCCACAGCTGCTGCCGGGTGTAGTCGAACGTCGCCGTAAACCGTCTGAAGAACCCCGCGCCCACAAGCCCGTCATGGATAATGCCGACCGAGGGTGTCTGGATCAGTGCGCTCACGGGCTCTGCGACCTCGAACGGGCCGACTGCCATTCGGGCCAGCCGCGTAGCGGCGAGGGCAAGGTTCGGCGTGTGTGAGACCTCCTGGACGACTCGGCCCAGGCGATTCAAGATGTTGTTCCCCGCGATGAACGAATGCATCAGCACCGCGGAGTAGTAGCTCGCGCCTGTATCCAACATCAGATTGGCTCGAATCTCGTCGGCCTTGCCTAGGCTGAGGCGGGTCTCCAGATAGGGGTTGCGGAAGCGATCGATGTTGAAACGTACCGGGGCAGCCTTTGACGATGGTCGAAAGCTCTTAGCGTCAAAGATTCGGAGCCGAGCCCCGAGGTAGTCGAACTCCACTACGTAGTCCTGCAGTAGCGCCAACCCCATGACACAGTCCATGTCTGGCGTGATGGCGGGGAACGGTCGCAGCACAATCGTCCTGTCATGCAGTATCACGCTGCCCAGCGCCACCGTCACGCCGTCCACCCGATCGTCCCGAACGACTTCCGTTCCGACACCTGCGCTGGAGCCCGTCCGGTTCGGGCGAAGCCCAGCGTTGAGCGCCTTGACCCTGTCAATCGACAGCACCCAACTCCCACCTGAATCGAGACTGCACCAGAAGCTCACATCATTGACGCGTACCGGAACCAGGAACTGAGACAGACCCTCCATGTCGAACTTCGCCGAGACGACGCTCGGTTCTGGGGCGCTGGCAGTCTGAGACGCGTTGGTGGGCGTGCTGGCCACGATAACCAGGGTGCTTAGCGTGATGATTCGCGCGGATGACAGCATCTGAGGTCCCCTCCTTCTCAGCGGGGTGTGGCGGGTTCGGCCACTCTTGACATCGCATGATGAGGAGTCCAATATCTCACATAGACGTCTATGGGTCCACGTCGCAAAGACAACCTGCAAGGAACCCTCGACCTTCTCGTGCTGCGCACCTTGGCAGCTGGCGGTCTGATGCATGGCTACGCGATTTCCGAGTGCATCGTACAGACATCGGGCGATGTACTGCGTGTCGAGGAAGGCTCGCTCTATCCGGCATTGCATCGAATGGAGGAGTCGGGCTGGATTAAGTCCGCCTGGAAGCGTTCGGACAACAACCGGCGCGCGCGGTTCTATCGGATCACAGCCAGCGGCCGTCGCACTCTCGTCGAGGTGACACGCGACTGGACGAAGCACGTGAATGCGGTGATGCGCGTGCTGAGGCCAACCTAAGGTGTCAGCACTGACGCGGTTGCTGAACGTCTTCCGACAGCGGTCCCTGGATAAGGATTTCGAAGACGAGTTGCGTTTTCACCTCGAGCAGCGCATCGAACGCAACATCACGCTCGGGATGACGAGGAACAACGCGGAAGCTGAGGCGCGAGCGCGGTTTGGCAGCGTCGATCAAGTAAAGGCCGGGATGCGTGACGCGCGCGTCGTACGGTGGCCAGGGGCGTTCGTTAGGGCACATCCCCGCGCGGCCTCGGCACTCTTGGGCGCCGTGGCTGGCGCGACGCTCTTCGTGTTCTTGGTGCCAGGCCTGCACGTTGGTCTGTCGCCCACGATCTATGAGCTGACGGACGGCGTCTCGGCACCTGTGCCGCTTGACGTGCGCGCGCCGGAGTACACAACAGCCGCCAAGCGCGCCAAAGTTCAAGGGGTGATCCGAGTGCAGTGCGTGGTTCGCCCAGACGGCGCATGCTCTGACGCGACGATCGTGCATTCGCTCGACCAGACCTTTGGGCTCGATGAACAGGCTCTCCACGCCGTTCGTAGTTGGCGGTTTCGACCGGCGTTTCTTGGGGCGACCCCTGTCTCGACCCGCATCGTCATGGAATTCACGTTTGCGCTTCGATGATCGAACGCCGCGCCACATTCGTGCGGTCCGATCGCGCCGGATTCGGAACGCCGTCACACGGCGCCGCCGCTGGACGGCGGCAGTCGTCGCTGAATGTCGGCCACCATGGCTTTGAGCTCTTCGACATCCGAATCTGTCTCTGCCGCGGCTGGCGAGAGGAACCACGACGCTACGAGTCCTGAAAATGTACCGAAGATACCCACGCCCGCGGCCATGAGAAACACCGCCACCATCCTGCCTTCTGGGGTCGTTGGGTAGGTGTCTCCATAACCGACCGTCGTCATCGTCGACACGGCCCACCACATCGCGTCTTCGGCCGTCCGAATGTTTCCTTCGGCGGATGCCTCAAACTGGAGCATGGCAATGGACGCGAACACGAGGAGCAGCAGGGATAGAAGTAAGGCGGCCAAGAATGCGCTCTGAGCTCGCCGCTCGACCAGAAAGTGGGCGATCGCCCGCGCTGATTTCACGCCACGAAGCACACGAAGGATGCGCATCACCCGAGCCGCACGTCCCCAGCGTAGAGCATCGACTGTAGGAATGCTCGAGAGAAGGTCGATCCATCCCCACGACCCGAGATACACCCACTTCCTCGGTGCTCGGTACCAACTCAGAAGGAAATCGACGAAGAAGAGGCCGCAGACGGTGTTGTCAGCGTAGTCCAGGATGGTCTGAGTCTCGGCGTCGAGATGCCACACAGTGCCAACGGACAGACTGAGGATCGCCCAGAAGCACAGCACGAGCATGAACAGCTGGTAAGGCTGGATCTGCCGTCCTTCGAGTCGAGGCCGGTCAGACATGTCGCACCCGCCGCGGTAACGTCATTGATGCTCTGCCAGCTTTTTGCAAGTGCCGCAGGTCTTGCCGTCCTTCGCGCACCGTTTGCAGTACCGGCAGTTCGAACAGGCTTTGCAGGGATCGGCGCCCGTGCACGTGGCCGCGTGGAGAACCGCCTCGCCGACCGTCATCCACCCCGATGACAGCGCCGCCGCGAACGCCACAGCCATCCAGGCCCTTCGGGTCATCTTCATGGTCGTGCATCCCTTCAGCTGACGAGGTTTCCGGGAGGGGTGTCGTTTGGGGACAGCGGCGCCCCTGCGTACCTGTAGACGGCCACAAGTGGGAACATTCTCACAGCCGGCCTACTCGTCGCCCGATCCGAACCTCGGCCACCGGGGCATTCGGGGTAGCCGGTCAGCCACACTGACCCACTATCCGATTTCCGCGGCACGCCATCAGCAACGGGGAAAATGGTCTAAGCCAGCCCACTGACTCGCTGGCCGAGCTGAACCGGCGGCGCAGCTGGGCGGCAGTCGATATGCGGCACCTCAATCCGGACGCGGCCGGCTAGGCCGGTGCTCACCCGACCCCGACCTGGTCAAGCCGGAAGTCCGTCAGACAGGCCGGTGACCATGCCCCACGGCCCGATCAAGCCTGGGCCATCACAAGAGCCGATGGTCGGTGAAGTCGTCGCCCCTCTCGCCTACTGCGTATTCCGGTCCATCGTGAACACTAATTCCATTTCAACGTGAACATCGATTCCGCTGATGCTGAACAGCCATTCCGATCGGCGGCTCACCCGCGGCCGCGAGATCTTTCTTCACGGCGCGCGGCCGTCAAGGGCGGTAGTGGATTGGGCTGCCTTTCTCGCTGCCCGTAGCGTTTGTCTACCCTGTCGTGGGCCCGCGAAGACAACCGACTGACCCTCTTGGCCAGCTTGCTTATGTACTTAATCCTCGCCGTGTATTCAATATTGTTCTCAAGCGGTTCACGGTCGATACGTCGAACAGACTGAAAGAAGGCAAATGTAGCGTGCGTAATACTGATTGCAGTCGCGTCAAGGGGATCGCACAAGCCCATCAGTGACGGCCCAAGCAAAGGCGCGGCTCGGGCGCCCCGTGGATGACCGAGGCGGAACAGTATGCCATGTGGGCCGGCGTGCACAGAATGGCTGGCCATGCCGTAGTGCGCCTTCCAGAAAGAGTATCCCGCTGCTTGCCTGACGTGGAAGAACGTGGGGCTCGCTACCTTGCAATCGGCGGCGGCCCATCCGTAGTCGTTTCCAAAATCTTCACCGTACTTCGAGATGACCTCCTGCTTTCGCCTGTCGCTCATCCCAACTGCATCTCCTTCGAGCGAAGGGTATCGCAACTCGCGCTGGCACTCTTCGTACTCTCGCAACACCTTCCGATTCTTAACGTGCACGTGTTGGAGATAGCGTTCCGCGGCGGGCTCCCCGAACTTATGCAAGAATTCCATGACGACAGCAATTTCGTGAAGGGTGCGCCACCGAGCGTAAGCCCCATCTGCGTAGCCTGTCGCGCAAAGGCTGTGGACCTCCCACGCCACTTGACACGCTCGTTGTCTAAGCAATTCCTGGGCGGCGAACAGACTGGCGCCCTTCGAATGCTCTCGCGCGACGAGGTCGCCTGACTCAGCGGACACCGCGATGAGTTCGTCGAGAGCATCGAGTGCCCTGCCCCATGCCTGACGAATTCGGCGACTGAACCGGGCGCGACGCGCATCGCGACGGATTCTGCGCTCCGGCGCTCGGCCCTCGACGGTCAACGACGCAGTCTAGCAGCGAGAACGGCGCGAACTAGGCGCGACACGTCACCGACGGTGTCTTTGTTGCTGGTTTGTCGTCGACTGGCCATATGCGCAGTTCCTGAAGATCCTGGAGAGGTCAACCTCAGTCCTGGGCTTTCACGTATTGCAGACCTGTGACCAGGTGAATCGCGACCTCGCAGGCGTACACCGTGCGGCTGGCAAGGCAAATGCCAATGACGTCAATCTCACCCTGGACGTCTGACGTCTTCAGGTTGTACTGGACAAAGTCGCAGCCGGCCACATGCCGAAGCCACTCGCCGCAGATTTCTTCACCTATGTTCACTGGATTCCCGTTTCACGGGGCACTACCCTTCGAAGGTAGCGATCACCTACATAGGCGCGCCAACCCTCAGCGGGCTCGAACCCAGGCGACAGCGATTCGAAGACCTCCTGATACGTTTTTGGGACCAGGCGGATTCGATCGCCACCTACCTGCTCACTGAACCGTGCGACCTCTTCCCCGTGAATTCGTGCGTCTGCCAAGCCCGTGTCGTACCAGAGGTACAGCAATATGGTCGGACTGTTCGGGTCGCTGGCCAGTCCGAGCATGTGCTTCAGTAGTTGTGGGACGTCGAGGTATTGCCAGGCAGGACGTAGGGTATCGGCGAGCGTCTGGACGGCACCAAGGCCGGCGGCTGCCCAGAGGCCGGGTGTCCCCGGAAAGTACTTCTTGGAGAGTCCCGGCGCAGCGCCCGTGTACGGCTCCGTGAATTTCGACTCCACGGCCACGCGCCCACCGCCCGCGAGCGTAAGAAGCAGGTCAAGGTTCGGAGATCGCGGCCGTACGGGATAGTTGTCCGGGCGCCACTCGAAGCGAAGCGCTTCTATCTCGCGCGGAAGTCCGAGTGCCACAGATAACTGCCTCTTGTCCTCGTCGCGCCAGGCATCGAAGAAGTTGACCGCCAGGGCGGATGACGACACCAACGCCCGCATCTTTGCAGGACGCTTTCCAGTGTCTGACAACTCCGCTCCATCGGCAGCCAAGAATTCCGCCTCCGTCTCAGGTTTCAAGCGGCGCAAGAAGAGGTTGTCCTGGGACTTGGCGACGTAATGAGACCGTTCCGAATCGAGCGGCCGCCCACGCGACCACCGCACTTGCGCGGCCAGGATCGACTTGGCGGAATCAGAAAGGTTTAGCAATGACTTGCTCCAGTCACAAATCGAGCGGCGGGACTTCTGTGCTGATTGCGCGCATCCTAGCACTGTTCCACCACCGGGCCCGCCGTCCCGCAGCCAGCAGGACCGAACCCCTGAAGGCGGCAAACAGCGCCGGCTGAATCCGCAAAATCCTGTACTCATCCGGCTTGGTTACGCGGGGAAGGTCGTGTCGCCGCACAAAGGCTGGGCGTCGACGTCCGACGTCGCCGATTTCTCGGAAGAGCACAACGACTTCACCCCTGCCGACTCGAATGCCCCGGATCCGTGGGCGGAGTGACCTGCCCGGTCTTTTTCGGACCACCTGAAGCCTGAGAGAATGGCCCCTCGGACCACGAGGGAGCCATGAAGAAGACCCGATTTACCGAAGAGCA